>JBAWEN010000497.1:0-4464 GCA_049591215.1 Methylocystis sp.
GCCGATTGGATTGATGGCGTCAGCGAACTCGAACACAGAACTCCCGTCGCCATCGCCATCACGATGTCCGCCCACCACGGAACGCGGCGACCGATTCTTCGCCGAGCTGGAGCAAGCGCGCCGAAACCGCGCGGTCTGGAAATCGCGGCCCCTAAACGATCCCTTGTTGGAGCTTTCCCGTGATCACGCTCAGGATTCAACACCGGACAATCTACCGTTACAGTCAACCGGTAGGCTTTGGGCCGCACCGGTTGATGATTCGTCCCCGAGAGAGTCGCGATCTTCGCGTGATTTCGAGCGATGTGGCGGTGATCCCCGCCGCGAAAGTGACCTGGGCTCTTGACGTGTTCGGCAATGCCGTCGCAATGGCGACCTTTCAGAGCATGGCCGACAATCTCGTGATTGAGAGCGTCGTGGAACTCCAGCTCGACGCGCCCGCGTGGCCTGTTTTCAACATATCCGCGTCAAGCGTTTGTTATCCGTTCCGATACTGCGACGATGAGTGGATCGACCTCGGCGCCCTGACGATTCAACAGTGCCCAGACCCGGCAGGCCGGTTGCGCGCTTGGGCGCGGGGGTTTGTCGCGCGCGATCAGACCGACACGCTTTCCTTGCTCAAAGATCTCGGCGCGGGAGTCTCGGGAGCGGTGAGCTATCAGAGCCGAGATGACGAAGGCGTCCAAACGCCAGTCGAGACTCTGGATCGCGGCTTTGGATCGTGCCGGGACTTCGCGGTGCTTTTTGTTGAAGCCGCGCGCGGTCTCGGCTTTGGAGCTCGGATCGTGTCCGGCTACCTCTATAATCCGAATCAAGGTTCAACGGGGTCCGCGGACGCGGGATCAACTCATGCCTGGGCCGAAGTGTATGTGCCGGGCGCGGGCTGGATTACGTTCGATCCGACCAATCGCAGTGTCGGCGGCTTCAATCTCATTCCCGTCGCCGTCGCTCGGGACATCCGACAGGCGATGCCCATGACCGGAAGGTTCGCGGGAGCGCCCGACGCATTTCAGGGAATGACCGTGGAGGTTCTCGTTACGTCACGGCCGAGTTTAATATTGGGCGCCTAATTTTAGGGCAAAGGATGACGCGCGCTAGCGTTCCGGCCGAGAATCGGATGTCGTAGACGGAAATATGATGGAATATGAAAAGGCCTGCTCGCTTGCAAAACCGACGGGAGACTTAATCGTGTCCAGCACCGACAAATCCGGCGTCTACAAGCTCGGCGACCGCGTCGTGAAACGTCTTGGCTACGGCGCCATGCAACTCGCTGGACCCGGCGTGTTCGGGCCGCCCAGGGATCGTGATGCGGCATTGGCGGTGCTGCGCGCCGCCGTCGCAAACGGCGTGAACCACATCGACACCAGCGACTTCTATGGCCCGCACGTCACCAACCGCTTGATCCGCGAAGCGCTGGCGCCTTACCCCGATGATCTCGTCATCGTGACAAAGATCGGTGCGCGTCGCGGCGCCGATGGATCGTGGCATGCCGCCTTCTCGCGTGAAGAAATTGCCCAAGCGGTTCATGACAATCTCCGCAACCTCGGCCTCGACGTCCTGGACGTGGTCAACCTCCGCGCCATGTTCGACGTGCATGGACCGGCCGAAGGATCGATCGAGGCGCCGCTCGCCGTTCTCGCGGAGCTTCGGGAACGGGGCCTGGTGCGTCACATCGGGCTGAGCAACGTCACCCCGGCGCAGATCGCGGAAGGGCAAAGGATCTGCGAGATCGTCTGCGTGCAGAACCACTACAATTTGGCGCATCGGACCGACGACTCCCTGATCGACGATCTCGCCGGCGAGGGCGTCGCTTACGTGCCGTATTTTCCACTCGGCGGATTCACCCCTTTGCAATCGTCCATATTGTCCGATGTCGCGGCCCGCCTCGGCGCGACGCCCATGCAGGCGGCGCTCGCTTGGTTGCTTCGTCGCGCGCCCAACATCCTTTTGATTCCCGGGACGTCGTCAGTCCGGCACTTGCAGGAAAATCTCGCCGCGGCGGAGTGCCCGCTGCCGGATGACGCGGCCGAGGAGTTGGACCTCGTGGCGGGCGACCGGAAGATTTCGACGCGTTGAAAAAAGTATTGGTTTTGCAAGATTCCGACGATGCGTTACGCGGCCTTGCGCTGCTCGACGGCAGGTGTCCGCCGCAAAGCCTGCGCGGCCTTGGCGATTGCCTCAATGGAAGCCGCTGACTCGCGATTGAGCATTTCGAGCGGTAATTCGATCTTGAAGGCGCGCTCGACGGCGACGAGCACGCGAATGGCGTCAAAAGAGGTCAGCCCGAGGTCGTAGAGGTTGGCGCGGGGCGTCAGGTTAGCCGCCGGTATGACGAGCTTGGCTTCCTGATCGATTAGACGTTGGATGGTGGCGAACATTTCGATTTTTCCTGCCGCTTCTGACTTCCGATAGTGAGAAGGTAGTGGCGGGCCTCTGCAAGAACTGTGCGCGGTCGCACACAGGCAGCGGATTCGCGGCGAGGGCGGGCACGGCTTGGACAGGAGCGGCGAAGTTTGTCCTTTTTCGGACAGCGCCGTGAATTATTCGTTTTGGAAGTTCGCCAGCGTTCAGGAGCGCCTTTTTTCCGTATAAACGAAGGCCTCCGCGCGAAATGATGCAATTAATTGATTTTCTTGGCGCTCCCTAGGGGAATCGAACCCCTGTTTTCGCCGTGAGAGGGCGACGTCCTAGACCGCTAGACGAAGGGAGCGTGACGTGACGTTCTATAGACCGCCGCATCTTAAGTGGCAAGCGCGCCGCGAGGCTTTAACCACGCCGCGCGGGGTCTTAAAAATTCGGCTCGATGCCGCCGGTCGCGAGGAAATGTTCGAGCCAGTGGATGTCGTACATGCCGTTCTGCACGTCGGCGTTGCGCACCAGCGTGCGGAACAGCGGCAGCGTCGTGTCCACGCCGTCGACGATGAATTCGTCGAGCGAACGGCGCAGGCGCATCAGCGCCTCGGTGCGGTTGCGGCCATGCACGATCAGCTTGCCGATCAGCGAATCGTAGTTGGGCGGGATCGAATAGCCCTGATAGACCGCCGAATCGACGCGCACGCCGACGCCGCCCGGCGGATGGTAATAGGCGATCCGCCCGGGCGAAGGGCGGAAAGTCGAGTGATGCTCGGCATTGACGCGGCATTCGATCGCATGGCCGAAAAAACTGACGTCCTCCTGCTTCAGCGACAGGGGCGACCCGGCGGCGACGCGGATCTGTTCGGCGACGAGATCGACGCCGGTGATCGCCTCGGTCACGGGATGCTCGACCTGAATGCGCGTGTTCATCTCGATGAAATAAAAGCCGCCGTTCTCGTATAAAAATTCGATCGTGCCGGCGCCGGAATATTGCATTTCGCGCATCGCCTTGGCGCAGACCGCGCCGATCTCGCGGCGCTGCGTGTCGTTGAGCGCGGGGGAGGGGCTCTCTTCCCAGACCTTCTGGTGGCGCCTTTGCAGCGAACAGTCGCGCTCGCCAAGGTGGATGGCCTCGCCCTTGCCGTCGCCGAACACCTGAATTTCGATGTGGCGCGGCTTTTGCAGATATTTTTCGAGATAGACGGTGTCGTCTCCGAACGCCGCCTTGGCTTCGGTGCGCGCGGATACGATGGCTTGCGCGAGTTCATGGCTGTCGTTGGCGACCTTCATGCCGCGGCCGCCGCCGCCCGACGCCGCCTTGACCAGCACGGGATAGCCAATCTTCTCGGCGGCGATCAGCGCCTCGCGCTCGCCGGTGATCGCGCCGTCGGAGCCGGGCACGCAGGGAATCCCAAGGCGCTTGGCGGTCAGCTTGGCTTCGATCTTGTCGCCCATCAGGCGGATATGCTCGGCCTTGGGGCCGATGAAGGTGATGCCGTGCTCCTCGAGAATTTCGGCGAAGCGGGCGTTTTCGGAGAGGAAGCCGTAGCCGGGATGCACGGCGTCCGCGCCGGTGATCTCGCAGGCCGAGAGCAGGGCGGGAATGTTGAGATAGGAGTCGCGCGCCGGGGCCGGGCCGATGCAGACCGATTCGTCGGCGAGCTTCACATGCATCGCATGGGCGTCGGCGGTCGAATGCACGGCGACGGTCGCTATGCCGAGCTCCTTCGCCGCGCGCAAAATGCGCAGGGCGATTTCGCCGCGGTTGGCGATGAGAATTTTGTCGATCATCTTGCGGCGTCGCCTATTCGATCACGAGCAAGGGCTCGCCATATTCGACCGGCTGCCCGTCCTCGACGAGAATCGCGGTCACGACGCCCGCCTTCGGCGCCACGATGTCGTTGAACGTCTTCATCGCCTCGATCAGCAGCAGCTTGTCGCCGGCCGAAACGCGCGCGCCGATCTCGACGAAGGCCTTGGCTTCCGGGTTGGGCCGCAAATAGGCGGTGCCCACCATCGGCGATTTGACCGCGTTGGCGTTGTCCGCATGGGCGGCGGGCGCCTCGACGATCGGCGCCGGTTTCGCGGTCGGCGCCGAGACCGCCGCGGGGG
>JBAWEN010000498.1:0-4681 GCA_049591215.1 Methylocystis sp.
CGATATTTGCCTGGAAATCCAATAAATGACGCTATATCCATTGCATTCAGGTTTTCTTCGATCCACTTAGCGCCAGCTAGATCAGAAAACTTAAAACAACTATGAGCCAATCCTTGCGGGACAACTATGAATCGCGGATTCATTATAACAGCAACATCCGCAGTTGGATGCATCTTTAATGTATCATCGATAACAACTTCACATGGAAAGGTATCAGGAACCCACGATCCGGATATTTGCTTTCTAAGTAGTATCCTAATTCTTGACAGACGCATTTTTGTGTTCGCACCAAGCTTCATACGTGGTTCCACGTTATGAGCATTCGTGACAAAATAATGCACGCCGTCTTTATCTACCCAAAATCCTGTCCCTAAAATCGTGCGGTGATTACCAATGTCGTCAGCAAACGTGACCTCCATTTGATTGACGTGAAAAAGTGCAAAGGGTGCAACACCGCTCACAGCACAAGCCTCGGAATCATCCACATCGACAAATTACAGCCACGCCCAAATTCCGCAAGCCCCCCGCCGCGTTCCCGCCCCCCGACCGCTTGAATTCCTCGGTCGCGGCGCTAATTGCCCCGGCTAATGACGCCGCCTTGACGCTTCGGCCTCGCGTCTGGTCGCCCGACGGAAGGCGACGCGCCGGCGGCGCGAAAAATAAGGGGAAACGCCATGAGCAATTATAACAACGCCGACCCGTCGAAAAAGGACGCTGACAAATATAGCGGCATGCGTGAATTGCATTTAGGGCTGAGCCCCAATGTTCTTCTTTGCGCGTTGGGCGGCGGAATTCTTGGAGCGATACTGTCGCTTTGGGCGACGACCGACGTAGGGGTTGTCGGGGCGACCGTGTTCGTCATGGCGATCCTGTCCGGCATTTTCGGCATGTTCCTCTGATCCGGTTTGCGCTTGATCGGCTGGTTAAGATGCAATGCCCCGAGCCCCTCACCGTACCTCTCCCCGCCAGCGGGGAGAGCGGGCGTCAACGCGGCTCCCTTCGCCGTAAATAATTGAGACAACAACAATATATAAGTAGAGGCGGATTGCCGGCCGCCTCCTCTCCCCGTTCGCGGGCAGAGGTACGGTGAGGGGCCTGTGGCATTTCGCGCCGCGAACCGATCGGGCGGAATTCGTATGACGCCAGTACAATCCCGCCGGCCTCCAAAATGGCGAAGACCCCGCAGCGTTTCTACGCTACGGGGTCAACAATAGACTTCGCCTTGCGAAACATATTCTGGGAATACCCAGCTATTGGCAAGTGTGCGCCACGATCTTGGCGTGTCGCGCCTTGCTCGAGAATGTGATCGACATCGGCGCGTCTTGAATAGTCGGTCTTGAATTTTTCGAGACGCCGGCGACCTTACGCAGGCCGCGCCATGGCGGCAGGCGGCGTCATCCACCTCTCGCATGGTTCCTTTCGAAAGGGTTGGCTCCGGTTTGTCGCGCCGTTATTCGAGGTCCCTCTCGATCAGGGCTGGGGTTTCCCGCCCGCCCTCACGACCGCGACAGAACCAAATGATGAACCTCTAAAGTGCTTCGGTCAATCAAGAATCGGCCGCCGCGACAATTTATAATGCGCGCCGACCCGCCCCCGATTTTTTCGGTTCGCGATAAGCGTCCGCGCCGCGCTGGCGCGTTAACGCTTTATTAACGATTAGAGCGTTCACTGTATTTCAAGAGCCGCTTCACCCCTGATCCGCGGCTCAAGATTCAGCCCGGATCGAGTTCCAACGATCCGGGCCTTTTCATTTCACGCGAGCCCGCGGCTTCCGAACAAATCAAGACTCCGATATATTCGCGCAAGTCTAGATTCCGCATCGCAGCGGCGGCCGCCCGGCGCTCGGTCTCGCCGGCCGCCCGGCTTGCTTTCAAGCGCCCAATCATTAGTTTAGGCTGCAACAAAAGCCTCTTGAACCGAGAGACCGGAAATCATGACCTTCATCGAGTCCCATCTCGCGCCGGCAGGACGCAAGAACGGGCACATCAAGCTGCACGGACCCGAGGATTTCGAGGCGATGCGCCGGGCCGGGCGGCTCACGGCCAAGGCGCTCGACATGCTGATCGAGCATGTGCGCCCGGGCGTCACGACCAAGGCGCTCGACGATCTGGTGTTCGACTTCGCCATGGCGCATGGCGCGTATCCGGCGCCGCTCGATTACCGCGGCTATCGCAAATCCATCTGCACCTCGATCAATCATGTGGTCTGTCACGGCATTCCGGATGACAAGGCTTTGCGCGAAGGCGATATCGTCAACATCGACGTGACTCTTATCCTGGACGGCTGGCACGGCGACGCCTCGCGCATGTTCGCCGTCGGCGAAATCCCGCGCCGCGCCCAGCGTCTGATCGACGTGACCTATGAGTCGCTGCTGCGCGGCGTAGCGATGGTCAAACCCGGCGCGACCACCGGCGACATCGGCGCGGCGATCCAGACCTACGCCGAGGCCGAACGCTGTTCGATCGTGCGCGATTTTTGCGGCCACGGGCTCGGCCGTCTGTTCCACGACGAGCCGAACATTTTGCATTACGGCCAGAAAGGCCAAGGCGTTCCGCTGCGTCCCGGCATGTTCTTCACTGTCGAGCCGATGGTCAATCTGGGGCGTCCGCAGGTCAAGATATTGTCGGACGGCTGGACCGCCGTGACGCGCGACCGCTCGCTCTCGGCGCAATTTGAACATTCGGTCGGGGTGACCGAAAAAGGCGTCGAGATATTCACGCTATCGCCGCTCGGGCGCGACAATCCCACTCAGGCGACGCCCGCCGCTCCATGAGCCGCGCGCGCGACACGCAAAGCGATAAGCCCGTGATGGTCCAGGGGCTGAGCGAGGCGGCGACGCCGCATTTTCACGGCCATCGCCAGCGCCTGCGCGACCGCTTCATGGAGGCCGGCGGCGCGGCGCTGGCCGACTACGAACTCCTGGAGCTATTGCTGTTTCGCGCCATAACGCGCCGCGACGTAAAACCTTTGGCCAAGGCGTTGATCGCCCGCTTCGGCTCCTTTAGCGAGGTCATCGCCGCGCGCCCCGAACGGCTGCGCGAGATCGACGGGCTCGGCGAGGCGGCGATCTGCGAAATCAAGCTGGTGGAGGCCGCGGCGCGCAAACTGGCGCGCGGCGCGCTGGAGAAGCGCACGGTGCTCTCCTCCTTCGTCGAGGTGATCGACTATTGCCGAACCGCCATGGCCTATGCCGAGCGCGAGGAGTTTCGCGTGCTGTTTCTCGACAAGCGCAACGGGCTGATCGCCGACGAAGTGCAAGGCGTCGGCACGGTCGACCACACGCCGGTCTATCCGCGCGAGGTGGTGCGCCGCGCGCTGGAACTCGGCTCCTGCGCATTGATCCTGGCGCACAACCACCCCTCCGGCGATCCGACGCCCTCGACCGCCGACATTCGAATGACGCATGACATCATAAACATCGCCCAGCCCTTCGGCATTGTCGTGCACGATCACTTGATCGTCGGACGCAATGGCCACTCTAGTCTGAAGGGCCTCAAGATGATCTGAGCCAGGCTCCGCTCCCGCTGATATAATCGGCTTGAGAAATGCCACGCCTGCTTGCCTCGTAACGAAAGCGCCTGGAAATGTTGCTATCCATTTGTGAATTGCCGTTCTGGGCCTCCATCGCTCTATTGGTGCTGTTGCCAACGGCCGTGGCGATGTGCGGGCCGGTCCTGGTGCGCCGGCAGGTCGATCTCGCGCGCCTCACCACGAACAATGAGATCGCGGGCTTCAAATTCGCGACGGTCGGCGTCATTTACGCTGTTTTGCTCGCTTTCGCCGTGATCGCCGTCTGGGAAAAATTCAGCGAAGCGGAGGAAATGGTCACCAAGGAGGCCGGGGCCGCCGCCACGCTCTATCGGCTAGCCGCCGGTTCCGAGCCCGAAGCCGCGGCGGCGAAGGCCGCCCTGAACAATTATCTCACGCTCGCGATCGATCGCGATTGGCCGATGATGGCCAAGGAAAAAGAGAGCCGCGACGTGACGCGCGCGCTCGATGGGCTCTATGCGGCGATTCTGCGCTTGCCCGAAACCGGAGTGAGAAAGTCCGCGACTCTCGCGGAGATGCTGAAGCAACTCGACGAGATCACCGAATCTCGGCGCACAAGGCTGCACCTCGCGACTGGCATTGTCCCGACGATGTTATGGGTGGTGCTGTGTTGCGGCGCGGTGATGACGATTGGATTCACTTTCTTTTTCGGCACCAAAAATCTTGGGGCTCAAATCACCATGACGGGCATACTCTCCGTCATCGTGTTCATGGGCATCCTCGTGATCGTATCATTCGATCATCCCTTCACCGGTCCGGTCCATGTCAACGCGGCGCCTCTCCAAATGGTGCTGGATGATTTTGGACAGGATAAATAGCGATCGGTCCGGCGCGATTTCAGCGAAACTCCCCATGCGGGCGCGGCGCGAAAACGTTCGGCGGCCGCTTCAGAACTGCCAATGCACGCGGGCCGCGAAGAGATTCGCGGGTCCGCGCGTCGCGTTGTAGCCGGGGTCGACGATGAGCTGATAGTCGACGCCGACCTTGATGTTGGGCGTCAGGGCATAGTTGTAGTAGGATTCCAGGATCTTCTCGAGCCCATAGGCGGGCAGCGACCCGTCGCCGATCAGGATGCCAAGGCCTCCGGCCGCGAAATAGGCCTCGTGCGAATTGGCGAGGCCGTTGATGACGC
>JBAWEN010000499.1:0-3855 GCA_049591215.1 Methylocystis sp.
AGAGGCTGACTGAAAAAGAAGTTGGGTGATTTCAGCAGGTTGTGATTCCTTCGGATTTGCGAGATTCGAGGGAAACAGATGGCCTGGACGGAAATCACCCGACGGCAGTATCGCCGGGACGGGTTGCGATACGCAAGCAATTTGACGGATGCGGAATGGGCGCTGATCGAACCGCTGCTTCCGCCCGCTTCACCGCTCGGTCGGCCACGCGAAACGGAACTTCGATCGGTCGTGAACGCCATCCTGTATATGGCCGCCACCGGCTGCCAATGGCGGCAATTGCCGAAAGAGTTTCCGCCTTATTCGACGGTGCAAGGCTATTTCTACGCTTGGTCGCGCACCGGCGTGTTCGCCAGCATCAATCACCTTCTGGTCATGGCGGCGCGCGAGAAGGCGGGGCGAGAAGCAAGCCCGACCGCCGGCGTCATCGACAGTCAATCGGTAAAAACGACGGAAAGCGGTGGTCCGCGTGGCTTCGACGCCGGAAAGAAAATCAAGGGCCGCAAGCGGCATATCGTCACCGACACCCAAGGAAACCTCGTCGGTCTCGTCGTGCATGAAGCCGATATTCAAGATCGCGATGGCGCGCCGCGCGTTTTGGCGTCGATCCGCTCGCTTTACCCATGGCTGCGTCACGTCTTCGCCGACGGCGGCTACGCTGGCGACAAGCTGCGCACCGCGTTGAAGGGCAAAGGCTCGTGGACGTTGGAAATCATCAAACGTTCGGATCGGGCGAAAGGCTTCGAAATTCTACCGCGCCGCTGGGTCGTCGAAAGGACCTTTGCATGGCTCGGCAGGTGTCGCCGCCTCGCCAAGGACTTCGAAGCCTCGATCACCAGCGCCGTCGCGTGGGTTCTCGTCGCCCACATCAGAACAATCACCCGACGCATCGCAAGGCATTGATCAAAAATGAAATCATTTCGAGTCCGACTCTTAGAGCGCTTTCCGTTCGAACGGAATCGTTCGAATGATAATAAATAGTTCAATATCAATATGTTAGAGCAAGTTTTTATCGAAAAAGTCTATCAACTTTTTTAAGCGCTTGCTCTAGCGCCGCGCCGACCATTTGTTAGCGCCAGGCGCTTTTTCTCCGTCATATCCGACATCCGCGAAGCAACTACGCGTCAGTCAGCGAGCACAGGAAGCGATTGACAAAAAGGCGAGGCGGAGTCCATCGATCCGCGCATTCGAACATGCGTCTTGCGGCGACCATAAACAAATTGTAGCGTTGAATTCTTAAAGGACCACCATATCTGGGGGAACAGAGCGAGACTCGACGTCGGTGAGCGATTCGGGCGCGTTTCGTTCGCAGCCTGTTCGGAAGTTAAATCGTCTCGACACGAAAGCTCCGATATGAAACATCATCGCGGGCCGGGAACGCGAATTTCGTGAGCGCCCACCGGGAAATCGCTTCGACCGCGGCACGGCGAAGTTAGGGTCGCGAGGCGCCTAACGGTTAACTCGGCGGGAGAGCCAGCTGGAAACCATGCAGGATCTGCTTGGCGGGCCGCCGGCGGCGCGACAGGCGCCGGGCCGGATCGAGGGCGCGCGGCGGGACGGGGTTTGCGCGCTGCTCGGCCCAACGAACACCGGAAAGACCCATCACGCCATCGAACGAATGCTTTCGTTTCGGACCGGGATGATCGGCTTGCCGCTTCGCCTCTTGGCGCGCGAGGTCTATACCCGCGTCGCGCAACGGGTCGGCGCGGAAAATGTCGCGCTGGTGACCGGCGAGGAGAAAATCAAACCGCGCGCCCCAAGCTACTGGATCGCCACCGTCGAGGCGATGCCGCGCGATCTGAACGTCGATTTCGTCGCGATCGACGAGGTGCAGCTCGCGGCGGATTTCGATCGCGGCCATGTCTTCACCGACCGCCTGCTGCGCTGGCGCGGCCGACAGGAGACGCTGTTGATCGGCGCCGGCGTCATGGCGCCGCTGATCGAACGATTTTTGCCGGGCGCCCCGATTTTCTCGCGCCCGCGGCTGTCGCGCCTCGCCTACGCCGGCCAGCGCAAGATCGCCCGTCTGCCGCCGCGCAGCGCCATTGTGGCTTTTTCGGCCGAGGATGTTTACGCCATCGCGGAATGGATCAAGCGGCAAAAAGGCGGCGCGGCTGTCGTGATCGGCGCGCTCAGCCCCAAGACCCGCAACGCCCAGGTCGAACTTTATCAGAATGGCGAGGTGGACTATATCGTCGCCACCGACGCGATCGGCATGGGCCTCAATCTCGACATCGACCATATCGCTTTCGCCGCCGATCAGAAATTCGACGGCTGGCGCTTTCGTCGCCTCGCCGCCGCCGAATTTGGCCAGATCGCCGGGCGGGCGGGTCGCCACATGAACGACGGCACCTTTGGAACGACGGGGCGCTGTCCGCCTTTCGACGAGGATTTGATCGAGGCGCTGGAGGAACATTGCTTCGACCCTGTGACGACTCTGCAATGGCGCAACCCGGAGCTCGATTTTTCCTCGCTCGAGGCGCTCGCGGCCTCGCTCGACGTTCTGCCGAGCAATCCCTGTCTCGCCCGCGCGCCGGCGCGGGAGGACCAGCTGGCGCTGGAAGCCTTGTGCCGCGACGACCATGTTCGCCGCAACGCCAAGACTCCGGCGGATATAGCGAGACTGTGGGAGGCGTGCCAGATTCCCGACTACCGCAAGACCTCGCCGGCGGCGCACGCCGAGCTCGCGACGACGATTTTTGGCTTCGTCGTCCGGCGCGGCAAAATCCCCGACGACTGGATGGCGCGCCAATTCGCGGTCGCGGATCGCGTCGACGGCGACATCGCGACCCTTGCCAACCGCCTTGCGCAGGTGCGAACATGGAGCTTCGTCGCCCATCGTTCGGGGTGGCTGGAAAATTCCGACCATTGGCAGAGCGTCGCGCGTCAGGTAGAGGACAGGATATCCGACGCGCTTCACGATCGTCTCACCCAGCGTTTCGTCGATCGCCGCACCAGCGTGCTGATGCGCTGTCTTAGAGAGAATACAATGCTCGAAGCCGAAATTACCGCAGCCGGCGACGTTATCGTCGAAGGTCAGCATGTCGGATCTTTACAAGGTTTCCGTTTCACGGCCGATCCGGGGGCGGCGGGCGAAGCCGCCAAGGCTCTGAACGCCGCGGCGCAAAAGGCCCTCGCCAGCGAGTTCGACGCCCGCGCGACGCGTATCTTCGACGCCGTGGACGACGCCTTCGTGCTCGGCAACGACGGGACGATCCGCTGGCTGGGCGAACCGGTCGGCAAGATCGCGCAAGGGTCCGGCGTTCTGAAGCCGACCGCGCATGTGCTCGCCGACGAGCAACTGACCGGCGCGGTCCTGGATAAGGTGAAGCAGCGCCTGGAGCTGTGGCTGTCGCAGCGGGTCAAGAAACTGCTCGGTGCGCTGGAACAGCTCGAATCGGGCGAGGGACTGTCGGGCGCGGTGCGCGGCGTCGCGTTCCAGATCGCGGAAGAGCTGGGCGTGCTGGAGCGCGGCCGGGTCGCCAAGGAAATCAAGAGCTTCTCGCAAGAAGACCGCGCCGCGCTGCGCAAACTCGGCGTTCGTTTCGGCGCCTATCACCTTTATTTGCCGCTGCTTCTGAAGCCGGCGCCGCGCGCGCTTGCCGCGCTCTTGTGGGCGCTGCGCCATGGCGGGCTGGAAAACATCAAGGGCCTGGAGGAAGCTCCGCACCTCGCCGCCTCGGGCCGCACCTCTTTCGCCGCGGATCCCGCCATCGCCAAAGGGTTTTATCGCGCGGCGGGCTATCGTCTTTGCGGCGAGCGCGTGGTGCGCGTCGATATTCTCGAACGCCTCGCCGATCTTATCCGTCCCGCGATAGCCTATAAACCGGGCGTCAGCGTTGGCGAACCTCCGAC
>JBAWEN010000500.1:0-1656 GCA_049591215.1 Methylocystis sp.
CCGACGACACGTCCGGCGTCAGCCTCGCAGCCGGTTTCGTGGATTTTTCGACCGGCCGGAACAGCCTCGTCACCGCTTCCGGTCCGGGAAGCATCGCCATGGTCAAGGTGTTCGTCTTTCCGCTGACGACGCCGATTGCGCATGGCGATGGGCAAAAGGCCGCGATCGACAAACCGGTAAACACGACCTCGTTCCAGCCGTTCGGCGCGGAGTACCTTGGCGGCGTTTCCATCGGAACGGGCTGGCTCGCCGGATCGCTCGGCGGCGCCAAGCGCATCATCGTCAGCCAACTCGCGGACAAGGGCGCCGTCAAGGTGTATTCGAGCGGTTCGGCGCTGGATGGAGGTCCCGCGATGTACATGGAAAATCCCGCGCGGCACGATCATGGCGCCAAGTTCCACGAGATCGCGAGCTTCGAGCCGTTTGCCGGAGCCTCTGGCGCACAGGTCGCCACGACGAGCACGACCATTGGCGCGAACCTGCTTGTAAGCGGAACGTCCCCGCAAGGTGCTCGCGTCCTCAAGTTCGATTTCGTCAGGGCGGACCCAAAGGCTACGGTTCTGCAGCCGGCGCCTCTGGGTGAGATTTTATTCTTGGAAGGCGCGCGATCGGTCGTCGTCGGCGGCGACTAGGAGGAATCAGTTTCGAGGAACTCTGTGCAACCCGCGCGGCGCGAACGCCGCCCCGGATTTTAAGGAAAGGGCAAAATCATAGAGGCCTCGCGACGAGAATTCATGAAATTGACCGCCGTAAGCGGGATCACGCTCGGCGTATCACGCCTCGCCCTGGCTGAGACACCCGCTTTTCTGGCGCGTGAAACGCTGCCCGGAAGAGGCGTCTGGAAGCAGGCGGTCGGGCGCGTCGACGGCGTCGCCAAGGTGACGGGCGCCAAGCTCTATGCTTCAGACTTCCGGGCCTCCGATCTTCCCGGTTGGCCGGCCAACACGTCGCATGCTCTTCTGCTGCGCGCACCGGACGCAACCCATGTTTATGTGGGGTTTGACTTAGCGCGACTTGGCGAGGCTGCTCAGCCTTCGGTCGTGGTGACTGCCGAAGATCTCGCGCGCATTGGGGCGCGCGTGCCGGAATTTTACGCCGGCGATCTCTTCTGCCCGGCCGGCAAGACTCCATCTTATCTCGGCCAGCCGGTGGCATTGCTGATTTTCGAGACTTTCGACGCCTTCGATAGAGCGCGGCTCGTATTGCGCGACGGCGATTTCCTAAAATTCGGCGCTGAAACCGACCCGGTTGCCGTCCCGAACTATGGCGCGTTCCGTTTCACCCGCGTGGCCGGAGCGACGCCTGACGCTCCCGATATCTATTCGCCGCTTCAGGAAGGCTGGGTAAGCCCCGGCCTCCTGGAGAGTTCCGGACGGCCGATCTGGAAGCCGCTTCCGGTTGCCAAGGGCGGCGAATACGTCAAGGGCGCCACCCATGGCGAGGCGATACGCGCGCGGCTCGCCGGCAAGGACCCAGCCGTCCTGACACTCGACCGTGAATTCGAGACGCAGTCGGTGGATCCGATGTTCCTCGAGCCCGAATGCGGGCTTGCGTGGTATGACCCGCATGCCGCGAACCTGGAAATCGTGCTGGGCGTGCAATCGCCCTTCGAAGCGACTAAGGCGGTCGCGTTCCTACTCGGTGAAGCGAAGGCCG
>JBAWEN010000501.1:0-1625 GCA_049591215.1 Methylocystis sp.
TTCCAAGGCAAAACCGGCGTCCGCTTTCGCCCAAAGCGCCTTAGAGCAAGCTCCGAAAAAGTTGATAGACTTTTTCGATAAGGGCTTGCTCTAACATACTGATATCGAGCGATTTCTTATCGTTCGAACGGAAAGCGCTCTAGTCGCGATGGCGCAGATAGTTTTCCAGCATCGCGACGGCGGCCCGGCGATCCGCCTCGCTGGCCGAAGCCAGCGCCTTGGCGTGAAGATCGATGATCCACTGATCGGCGGAAGCGCCGCTCGCCGATTCGCGAGCCAGGGTCAAATACATCAGCCCGCGCGGACGTTGCGCGGCGCCGCCGGCCTCGCCGTTGAACATTATCTCGCCGAGCAGCGCCTGCGCGGGGGCATGGCCTTTGCGCGCCGCGAGATCGAGCCAGTTCATGCCCTGGCGCATGTCTTTCTTGACGCCCACGCCGTCGAGATACATGCGCGCGACATTATACTGAGCGTCGGCGTCGCCAAAAAAAGTCGCCGCGTAGCGGAACAGATCGAAGGCGCGCTCGGGGTCCGGCGCAAGCTTGGCGCTGGCGATCCCGGCGCGCAAATATTGCCCGACCGAGACGAAGGCGCTCGACGCCATCGAACGCATGCTCGGGTCGGGATCGTCGTCCGCGAAATGCTCGACGATCTTCGAGAAATAATCGAACGCCTTGTGGTCGTCGCGGGCCACGCCGTCGCCCTCGGCGTACATCCGGGCGAGTTTCCATTGCGCCAGATATTCGCCGCCGTCGGCCGCGTAGCGCAGCGCCTCGATGGAGGCGCCAGCTTTGCCGGAGTGGTAACTCTCCAGCCCCGCGCGAAGCGCGGCGCGCGGATCCTTGAACATTGGCAATTGAGCGGTCGACGAGGTCAAGCGCTGATCGGCGCCGTCGAGAGCCGGAGCGGGAGCGGCGAAGGCGACCAGCAATATCGCGACACATGCGCCGCCCAGGATGTAGCCCAGAGCCATGCCGTGTCTTTGCGCACCCAATGCAAATAGGCTGAATTGAAAAGGCCTCGTCATGACCGCTCGTCTTCCTCAAACGCGGTCTCAGCCGCGCACACGCCAAAACACTTCGCCGTGTCAACTTCAGATCGAATTCGAGCAAGTAACGGCCGTTTTCCCGCGGATGGATCGCCTTGGGAAGTTGTCGCCGCGTCTTCGATGACCTTGTGACAGGTTGACCTTAGCGCGGCGTTTATGGCTGAAAAGGGGCTTTGTAGGTCAAATCATGGGATCGCATATTTATGTTGGCGAGTGTTGCAACAAGGTCACATATTCGCCGTTCGAAAGGATGAGTCGGGACAAATTTTATGCGTCATCGGAAGGTCTTGCGTCGCCTTGACGCGCCGCGCGGCGGAGCCATTTCTTCCCGCCGCCCTCGCCGTGTGGTTAAAGTCAAACTTGAGGACTCCGCCGCGAATCGAATGTCGGAGCCTGGGCCCGCCAGAAGAAGGACGCCGCGATGATTACCGGGTTACGTCGACTCGTTTCATTCACCATGATCGCGCCGATTGTCGGCGGGCTTTGCGCGCCGGCCTTGGGCGCCGACGCGGCGCATGGCGGCGTGATCGCCAAGCGTTGGTGCGCGGCCTGCCATGTCGTCGCGCCGGATCAGCGC
>JBAWEN010000502.1:0-13819 GCA_049591215.1 Methylocystis sp.
GCTGGCACATCATCAGACTCGATGAAAAGCGGCCCAAGGTTTTCCCGCCGCTCGACCAAATTCGCGATCAGGTCGTGCGCTACGTGGAGCAGAAGGCGCAGCGCGACTTGCTGGTCAAGCTGCACGACGGAGCCAAGATCGAGCGGGCCGACGCGGCGCCGCCCGCCGACGCCCCCAAGGACGCTCCCAAGGACGCCCCAAAGACAGGCAAGGACGCGCCGAAAACCGAAAAGAAGTAAGGCTCGCCTGGGTCCAGTGCGCGCCCCCTAGCCAATGCGGCTTTTCTCGTAATATGACGTTCAAAGGTCGGCTCGCGCAATCTTGGATTGCGCGGTCCGGGTTTGTTCGAGTAAGGGAGAGGTTCCCGATCCGTTCGGACGACGGGCGCATGGTCTCTTAACGCATGACGCGTGGTCGAACGACGGGAGGGGCCGAGCGAATTGTCAATCCGGGCGCCGATTTTCGCGCGCCCGGCGCCGACCGTGTCGGCATGGCGCACACGAAGCTTTAAGGAAGTTTTCAAAATGGCCAAGGCCGCACCGATTTCGCCGCTTGCTCCCAAAACAACCCCCGAAATTCCGCCGATCGACGGCGTGCGCTTCGCCGCCGGCGCCGCCGGCGTGCGCTACAAGGGGCGCACCGACGTGATGCTGGCGCTGCTCGACGAGGGAACGCGCGTCGCGGGGGTGTTCACCAAATCGAAATGCCCTTCGGCTCCGGTCGATTGGTGCCGGGCGCGTGTCGAGGGCGGCAAGGCCCGCGCGCTGCTCGTCAATTCCGGCAACGCCAACGCCTTCACCGGCAAGACCGGCAAGGACGCCGTGAAGCTTTCCGCCAAGCTCGCCGCGGCGGCGACGGGAGCCCCCGAGCGGCAGATTTTTCTCGCTTCGACCGGCGTCATCGGCGAACCGCTCGACGCTTCCAAATTCGAGGCGGTGTTGCCCAAGCTCGCGCAAAAGGCCAGCGCCGACGGCTGGCTCGACGCGGCCCGCGCGATCATGACGACCGACACCTATCCGAAGCTCTCGACCCGCGTGGCGCGGATCGATGGCGTCGAAGTTCGCATCGCCGGCTTCGCCAAGGGCGCGGGGATGATCGCGCCGGATATGGCGACCATGCTGGCCTTTGTGTTCACCGACGCGGCGATCGGCGCGGACGCCTTGCAGACGCTGCTGTCGCGATCGGTGCGGGGCTCGTTTAACGCGATCACCGTCGACAGCGACACCTCGACGTCGGATACGCTGCTGTTGTTCGCCACGGGCGCCGCCGCGGCGCGCGGCGCGCCCGACATCGAGAGGGCCAACGACCGCCGGCTGGACGCGTTCCGCGCGGCGCTCGACGAAGTGCTGCTCGATCTCGCGCATCAGGTGGTCAGGGACGGCGAGGGCGCGCGCAAATTCGTCGAGATCGTGGTCGAGGGCGCCGAAAACGACCGCGCCGCCAAGCGCATCGCGTTCTCCATCGCCAATTCGCCGCTGGTGAAGACAGCGATCGCCGGCGAGGACGCCAATTGGGGCCGGGTTGTGATGGCGGTCGGCAAGGCCGGCGAACAGGCCGACCGCGACCGGCTGGCGATCTGGTTCGGCGGCGTGCGCGTCGCGCATAAGGGGCTGCGCGACAATGGTTACGACGAGGCCGCGGTGTCGGAGATCATGAAGCGCGACGAAATCGCGCTGCGCGTCGACCTTGGCATCGGCGTGGGGTCGGCCAAGGTGTGGACCTGCGACCTGACCAAGGAATATGTCGCGATCAACGGCGATTACCGCAGCTAGTCATTAGCCTCTTTGTGGACTTTGTGTTCTTCGTGGTGAAGACGACCACGAAGAGCACAACGGTCACGAAGATTGACCAGCATTCGATTTCCATCTTTGAAGCGACGGGAGTTCGCGGGCGCTGCGCGGAGAAGCATTCCCTCCGCGCCGCGCGGGCTTGATTAGCGGGACACCCCAGGCGCCCCGCCGGACGCATAGGACGATCGAGGCGCGTCGACGCCGGTTGGCCCCGCGCCTTTTTCAGGCGTGCCGAGGTCGTATTTCAAGCCGATGAAATAGGTCCGCTCTCGTCCTGCCCATAAACGGTCACCGATGGAGCGTCGTCGACTGGTCGCCGACGCCGAGGCCTGAGCCCGGCGCGCCCAGGCCCGCGGCGGTTTCCTGCTTCTGCGGACCGCCGATGTCGTATTTCAGGCCGAGGAAGAAGGTGCGCTCCGGATAGGGATTGGGATTGACCAGAGCTTTGTTGTTTCCGATGTTGTTGATGCCGGCGGTCGCGGTCCAATCCGGCGCGAATTTGTACTGCACCTTCGCGTCGAAGACGAGATAGGAGCTGTCCGTGCTGCCATAGGTGTCGTGACTGAAATCGGTATTCGCGAGGCTCACGAAAGTGCCCGTCGCGAAGCGCATGGTGGCGGCGACCGAGAACTTATCGTCCGGGGCGTAGCTGATGGTTCCGTGGAGGCGGATGCGCGGAATGCGGGGCGTTTGGTTGCCTATGTACCAGGGCGCAAGCGAGTCCGCGAGGATTTTGGAGTCCGTGAAGGTCGCGCTGGCCATAAAGTCGAGCCCATGCCAATAAACGTCCTTCATAGAAAGCACGCCCTCGATCCCGTGGAAGTTGACCTTGTCGATGTTCAAGGTCTGCGACAGCGTCGTGGCGCCGATCGTGTTGGACTGGGTGTAGATGTAATTCCAGCTATCCGCCTCGAACAGACTGAGTCGCGGCGTGATCATGCCGACCTTGCCGTCGAAGGCGTTATGCCAGTGATATTCGCCGGTGAGATCGTAATAGGTCGTGGATTCAGGTTGCAGATTGGGATTGTTGGTGATGACCGTGTTTGGAGTCGAGATCGCCTGGAACATTTCGGCGACGGTCGGGAAGCGATAGGCGCGGTCAATCGAGCCTCTGATCAGGAAATCGGGCGTGACCTGATATTCGATCGAGCCCTTGGGCGAGAAGGCGCCCTTATACGCCTCGGCATAGTTGACGAGCGGACTTGGGTTCGTTTTAGTCACGTTGCTCAGGCTGTCATTCGCGCCGTCGAAGGCCGTCCACCAGTCGCCGCGCGCGCCTAGGGTGAGAAGCCATTGCGGCAGGAACTTCCATTCGTCCTGGACGTAGGTGCTCTTGGTGTCGGTCTTGCCATAGTTGATGGATGCGATGTCATAATAGTAGTTCGCCGTCGCGACATCGGTGTTGGTCTGCACGTTGTTCAGGGAATAGAGCCAATCGCTCAGGCCGAACGAGACGATGTGCTTGCCGAAGAGATCAAAATCCGGGCGATAGATGAAGCGCGCATCGAAGGTGCGCCAGAAGTTGCCGCCCTGATTGACGTTCGAGCCGGTTGGGTTGACGTTCCAGGCGGTAGGGACGCCCGCCTTGCTAACAGCGGTTGGAACGGCGCCATATTGAGAATAGGTGTTGGTGTAGTCGCGCAGGAAGTTATACTGCGTGCCCACGAGGTCGAAATCGAAGAGCCCTTTTGTGTCGCTCTTGAACTCCACCGAGTTCATCAGGTGCGAGGCGTTCGAATGCGTCGGATTCAGGGCGCCGAGCCCGTAAGAGCCGTATGGCCCGTCATTGATTTTGACTCCGCTGCCGAGGCCGTAAAGCGGAATTCCGTTTGTCGTGTACTGATACGGCTGCACGAAAGTGTTGTCGACGAGCGACCAGAAGCCGGTCTGCCAAGTCAGTCGCGTGGCGGGCGTCACGTCATAGGCGAGCTTGACCTTGCCGAAATGCTGCTCGCTATGATCGGCTCCGGCGCTACCGGCGATGTCGCCCAAGGTGCCGCCAGGGGTAGGGAAGCCGTTAGGGCCCGTACCGCCCGCCACGTAGGGGGCGAACACGCCGCCGAAAGCCGACAAGCACTTTCCAGCAGTACATGAGGGAGTGAATTGATTTTGGGAAAAGGTCTGCGCCTGCCCCTGCGCATCGAGCCGATTGTAGATCAGCCAGTATGAGAAGTTTTCTTTGCGATCGCCGATCGCGGCCGACATGTGGCCGGCAAGATCGGTCTCCTTGTCCTGGAACCAGGTGAAATACTGCACCGACGAATTGCCTTCGGCATGAAACTCGAAATGCTCGGGCATGCGCGTCGTGATTGTATAGACGCCGCTCTCCGAGTTGCCGCCATAGAGCGCCGAGAACGGACCCGCCATCGCGTCGACGCGCTCGATCTCGACCGGCGCCACCATGTTCCAGCGTGGCGGATAGGCGAAGCTGTTGCCGAGATAGTTCGAGAGCAGCACGCCGTCGGCGTAGAGCATCGTGCGCGCGCTGTCCTGCGGATTGTTTATGCGCCCTTCGATGACCGCGTTGCGGTCGCCGATGAAGCGCTCGCGCACGAGCGTGCTCGGCAGATTTTGGATCGACTCCGCCGACGTCATGACGTTTACGGTCTGATCAATCTCCTGCTTCGTCACCGAGCTTACGTCCCCGACATGCGCGACGCTTGCCGGCACATAAGAGCCGCTGAACGGCTTGGCCGTATGTCCGAGTTCGTCGGCGACGAGAGGCGGCGGCGGTGGCGCGGCGACGAAGGGCGCCGCGCCGACGGGGGCGGCGCCGACGTCGATCTCGGGCAGCGCTTCTTGCGCATTACCCGCGGCGGAAAAGGCGAAAGCGAGGGCGCAGACCGACACGCCGGTCAAGAGATTGAATTGACGCATGTTGAATTCCTCCGGAGACGCCGTCGAGGCGCCGGTCACGGCTTGCCGACTCCCTAAACCGCGCGCGCGAAGGAGATCGGAGAGACCGATTGCTTTTGTTGTGGACGTTGGGGAGAGATCGCGGCGCGGCCGCTATCCGGCGTGACGCGCTAAATTGGCGCCTGAAGCGTCGGAAATTTAGGAGACCGGCGGCGCTCGGGGCTGTTGCGTTCGCTGGCTTAACGCGGCCGGCGCGCGGTTGAATTGGAGATCGAGATCAAACGGCGCGGCGTGGCCGAACGCCACGCGGTAATGGCTCGCGACAACCACCAAAGCCGCGGCGGCGGCGGCGCATAATTGGCACGACACGCAATCATGTTGATCGTGGTGGCCGCCATGCGCGGGCGTTGTTTGATGAACGCCCGATCTTGTCAGGGCGCAGTCCGCCGAAACGCCGGGGACGCCAGCGTATGTTCCGGCGAAAGTCATCCCGCCCGTCGCGGTCTGCATGACCAGCGCCAGAAGGAACAGCAAAGACCGGAGCGACAAACGCGTCATTGGGGGCCTCTCGGGAGGAAGATTCTCTCCCAACCGAGGCGCGACGTTAATTGCGGACAATGTAACGGGCAATCTCCAATAAGCCCTGCATTTCATTTTCTGTTAGGGTGTATCAATTTTACAACAACGCGTATCAGGCCTCGAAAGCCCCGCGCGCTCCCGTGAACAACCGGCGGGTCTTCCATCCCCCCTCTTGGGTTTGGATGAGCGCGCCGGCGTCCAGGTCTCGCGAGGCGAAACGCCTGGCTACTTCACGTCGAGCAGTTCCACGTCGAAGATCAGCGTGGCGTTTGGCGGAATGACGCCGCCGGCGCCGCGCGCGCCATAGCCCAGTTCCGCCGGAATGATCAGCGTGCGCTTGCCGCCGACCTTCATCGTGCTGACGCCCTCGTCCCAACCGGGGATGACCTGGCCCTGGCCGATGGTGAAGGAGAACGGCTGTCCGCGATCGACGGAGCTATCGAACTTCTTGCCCTTGGCGCCGTTGGCATAGAGCCAGCCGGTGTAATGCATCACGCAGGTCTGGCCGGTTTTCGGCGTCGCGCCGGTCCCGACCTTCGTGTCGATGACTTTCAGGCCGCTCAGGGTCGTCGTCGCCTTGCTTTCGTCGAGCGCCAGCGCGGGAGGGGCGGCGGCGGTCAGAGCCGCGGCGAGCGCGAGGCCCGCGAGGGCGGCGGCGCGTGAAAGGGCTTTCATCGAGCTTCTCCTTGATTTGGAAACGCGGGTTTCGCGTTGGTTTGATCCGGGCCTATCTCACGCCAGCAGGCCGTTGTCGCGGGCGAGCTGGAGCAGATCCTTTTGCGGGCGCGCGCCAAAATGCGAAATGACTTCCGCCGCGGCGAGGGCGCCAAGCGCCGCGCTTTTATCGTGCGGGAGATCCCGCGTGTAACCGGCCAGAAAACCCGCCGCGAACAGATCGCCGGCCCCGGTGGTGTCGACAACCGTCTCGACCGGAAAGGCCGGCGCGACGACGAGGCTCGCCCCACGCACGACGATGGCCCCTTGCGCCGAACGGGTGACCACGGCGAGCAGATTGGCCTCGCCTTGCAGCTCCTTCAAGGCCGTATCGAAATCGGCGGTTTGGTAAAGCGCGTGCGCTTCGCTTTCATTGGCGAACAGAATATCCACCACGCCGTCGCGAATCAGCCCGAGGAATTCGTCGCGATAGCGATCGACGCAAAAGGCGTCGGACAGGCTGAGCGCGACCTTGCGGCCATGGGCGCGGCTAATCTTGGCGGCCTTCAGAAAGGCCGACTTGGCGTCCGGCGGATCCCAAAGATAGCCCTCCATATAGAGAACCTTGGCGCTGGCCGCGAGGGAGTCGTCGATGTCATCAGGCCCGAGCGCCTGACAGGCGCCCAGAAAAGTGTTCATCGTGCGCTGGCCGTCCGGCGTGACGAAAATCAGACAGCGCGCGGTCGCCGCGCCGTCGCCCGCGCAAGGCGTGTCGAAACCGACGCCGGCCTTGCGGATGTCATGGGCGAATTCGCGGCCGGCGTCGTCGTCCTTCACCTTGCCGACGAAGGCGGCGGAGCGTCCGAAACTGGCGAGGCCGGCCATCGTGTTGGCGGCGGAGCCGCCCGAGACGACGGTCGTCGGCCCCATCAGCGCGTAAAGCTCGCCGGAGCGCTGTTCGTCGACAAGTTGCATCGCGCCCTTGTGCAGGCCGGCCGCGACCAGTGCGTCGTCCCCGGCGCTGGAGAGAACATCGACAATCGCATTGCCGATGCCGAGAACGTCGATGGTCTTGGACATAAGGAAACTTCCGCCCCTGTGAGAAACAAATCGGGACGGTTCCTAGCATCGCGCGGCGCGAATAAATAGAGGCGCCGGCCGATCTGGCGGGCGCCTCGGGAATTTTCGCGCGGTGGGCGGGGTCGATCAATCCGACGTTAGACGGACGCCGACGCGCACTTCTTGCGAGATCAACTCCTTGGTGACCACCGTTCCCGTCAGGAAGGCGGGCAGGCTAGTGTAGCTTCCAGCGTCCAGGAGACGGTAGCCGACGTCGATCTTTAAGTTCTGGGATACATCGTAACTCACGCCCGCCATCAGGTTCCAGGCGAATTTCCAGCTCTTCTTGGCGATATATTGGTTCGGATTGATCTGCGCCCAAGGATAGGCGACCGAAGCATTCACCGGGTGTCCATAGTTGTCGACCCAACCCTCGGGCACCCCCGCTTGGCCGAGGTTAGGAGCCCACGCCTGACCGTTGTTCTGATAATAGGCGACGGCGGCGCTGGATTGCAGATAGGTCATGCCAATGCCGGCGCCGACGTAAGGCGTCAGCCCGAACCAATTGCCGAAATCGATATACGCGTTGACGAGCGCCGACGTGCGGTTGAGATGGGCCGTGACGTCCGCCGTGCAGGTCTCGTTGGGGCTATAAAGGTAACCCGCAAGTCCGGTCAGAGTGCTGCCGTTTGGCCCCAATGTGTTGTTCTGGTTGTAAATTTGAGCCGTGCCGAACGGACACCACGCGCCCGGGGTTGGCATTGGGAACGACGAACTTGGACGGAAGACCGAACGATCGAGCGTAAAATCCGTGCGCAGCCAGCTGTTATATTGATAGCCAAAGCCTAACCCGCCGGAGGCGGCGCCGGTCCGGCCCAGATTATTGGCGAAATCGGCGACGACGGCCGGGATGGGCATGTTCGAATAGCCGACATCGCCACGCAGATACCAACCCGTGCCGAATTCGACGGGCTGATCGAGGGAAGGGGGAGGCGGCAACGGCGACCCAAACGGCATATCGGCGGCGGTCGCGGCCGAAACACACAAGGCGCCCAAGGTCGCCATAAGAGCGGTCGCGCGGGCGCGGGAAATTAATGAAGCCATTTGCTCTCGTCCTTGCTTCGCGCCGGCCGGACATATTGCGGTCTCGGCGCGGGAGTGAAGCTAAGATGAGCGATTATGCTTAATGGCCGCTTAATTTAAGAACATGCTTTCCATGAAGTTTACAGCGCGACGAAAGCCGCGCCACACGTTTCAAAATGGGACGATCAACTCCGACCCTCGGCGAAGCGAGACGCGGCGAAAATCCCCAGCGCGCCCGCGCCGGCGGGGCCGACGCGAGGCGCGGGGATTCGCTTTGCGTCAATGCATGAGCGTCGCGAAAATATAATCGATCACGATCGCGATGGTCGCGGCGAAGGCGAAGGCGGGTATGGTCCTGAGCCCCGCGTGCCGAAAGATGAAGGCGAAGGAGAACACCAGCCACAGGACGATCGGAAACAGCAGGAAGTTCACCAGCCTTTGGGTCGGCAAGGGCGGCGGCAGCGCCACCGCGAAAACGAAGTGCAGAATGATCGAGACGAGAGCGATGAAGGCGCCGACCCCGGCGAGAGCGGTGATCGTCTGGATGATCTTCTCGCGTTGCTTGTAGAGCTGGAGCACGCCGGCCGTCCCGACACCCACCACGGCGGCGCTGGAAACGCCGAACAGCAGAGCCGGCATGGGCTCGTGATCGAGCAAATGCACGGCCGCCTGTCCGGCGGCGTAAGCCACGAGGCAGCCGCCCATCAGCTTCGTGCTGATCGGCAACAGGCCCTGTCCGGATTCAAGCGCGACGATGTCGAAAAAAACCTTGATTGTCGAAGCCTCCCAGGAGGCTTTTAGGCGGTCGAAGGCCATGGTGCTCGCTCGATTGTTTGCGCGCGCCATGCTCCCTCGACGCGATGGGACGCCGGTGAAGCAAAGCGCTGGTTACAGAAAGGCCATTTCCTCGCGCTCGCGAGGAACCCGCCGCGACATGGCCGAACGCCGCCTCCATATCACGCTTTCTCGCCGCGCGGAAAGCGGGCAGATAAAAGCGCCGCGCCAGGCCGGCCTCGGTTATGGCAAACGCGCGCTCCACTCCTCGCGGGCGATAACTTCGACAATGCGCCGGGCCGCTTGGGCCCAAGTGGTGCGCGAGACCCGCGCGGGGTCGGCCCCGATCCTACCGCCGAGGAAATTCTTTATGCAATCCGCCAGCGCCCGCGGGTCGTTGACGCGAAAATAGATCGCGCCGGCGCCGCCGACTTCGCGGAAAACAGGAATATCGCTGCATAGAACCGGGCGGCCGCGCCAGGCCGCCTCCACGATGGGCAGGCCAAACCCTTCCGCGAAGGAAGAGATAACGAGCGCGCGGGCGTGCTCATACAGAAAAGCGAGTTCGTCGTCCCCGACATCATCGAACCAGAACAGCCGGCGCCCCAGTTCCGGATGATTCGCGATCTCGGCGACAACCGCCTCGTCGAGCCAGCCGCGCCTTCCGACGAAAAGCAGCCTCGCGTCGACGCCCTCGCGCCAAAGACCGTCGAACGCCCGCAGCGCGACGCGCTGGCCCTTTCGCGGCTCGATGGTCGAAACGCACAGGAACAGCGGCGACGGGCCGGCCGCGGCGTCGCGGATTTTCGCGCGCGGCTCTCGCGTCCCGGCCGGCGCTATATCGCAGCCGCAATGAAACCAGCCGATCTTGAGGCCGCTCCGGTGGGGCAGCGCCCGGCTCTCGACAAACGCGGCGAGTTCCTCCGCGACCGTGCGTGATATCGCGAGAAAGCCGTCGCTCTCGACCAGCGCCTTGCGCAGCCACGCGTCATACAGCGGCACGGTGACGTCATGGCAGGCGTGCGGATGCAACTCCGGGATTAGATCGAAGACGCAGGAAATGATCTCGCCGCCCTGTTCGCGGATGCGCGCGAACAAAGGCGCGAGTTCGTCGAAGGCGTTCCAGCTGTCGGACAGCATCAGGAAGCGGTCACCGGGACAAGGCTCGATTTGCTCGCCCGGTCCGCGCGAAGGCGCGCCGGTGAGCGTCGCGGCGTATTCATGCGCGCTGTAGAGCCGGCCGTCCACGGCGCGCACGGCCAGAGCCGGAATCTCATAGCTTTCGCCGCCGTAAAGCGCTTGAACGACCTTTTTGACGACGCGTTGAATGCCGGTGCCGGCGTCGCGCTTTATCACGCCGGTGACGTCGACCAGCAGGCGCGCCGGCGGGACGCTCGCCCTGGACGGCGCCGCCGCGGTCGACGAAACGGCGGCCGCGACAGGAGGGGGCGGCGCCGGCGGGACAAAGCGCCGCCACGCGCCGGTCACGGCGTCGACCAGCCGCGCCTCGATCCGGCGCAAAGGCTTGAAGACATGCCAGGCGGCCGAATAGACGTTCTTGTCGCGTTCGCGGACCAGTTGCGACAATTCCGCGCGCAGGTAATCGAGCTGATATTCGAGCAGCCTGATCCGCTCGTCATTCGCTTCGTCCCGCTCCGGCGCTTTCTCGGTCATCGGCCGGCGCTCTCGACCCCGCGCCAATAATCGAGCAGCGATTGCAGCATATCGTCGATCGTATGCCGCTGGCGCCAACCGGTGGTTTCGCGCAGCTTCGTCGCGTCGCAGGCGATGGTGGGGATGTCGACCACCGAGGGGCGCAGCAGCGCGGGGTCGATTTTCGTTTCGAACGACACTGTCGCGCGCGCCCGCAAGCGATCCAGCAGGTCGCCGATGGTGTGCGGCTGGCCGGAGGCGATGTTGAAGACGCTCACGCGATCCGGCAGTTCGGGCGCCTTCGCGATCAGTGCCCGATAGGCCGCGACGACATCGCGCACATCGAGAAAATCGCGGGCTTTCGAAAGGTCGCCGACCCGCAGCTCGGGCTCCTTGCGTCCAGCTTCGATCGCGGCGATCTGCGCGGCGAAGGAGGACAGCACAAAGCTCTTTTCGCTTTGGCGCGGTCCGGAATGATTGACCGGACGCGCGATCACGAGCCGCGCTCGCGGCCCCAGCACATCCGCCAGCGCTCCCTCGGCCGCGATTTTCGATCGTCCATAGGCGTCGAGCGGCCGGGTCGGCGCGTCTTCGGCGGGCGCGCCGTCGTTGAGGCTCGCGCCATAGACCGAAACGCTGGAGGCGAACAGCGCCAAAGTCTCGGGGGCGTGACGGGCGAGCGCGCTCGCCAGATTGAAGCTGCCGAAAAAATTGGCGCGCCAGGTTTGTTCGGCGGCGCCCAGCGCCCTGCCGATCGACGCCTGTCCAGCGAGATGCACGACGAGGTCGGGGCGCAGCGACGCGACGATTTCGTCGATCGCGGAGGCGTCGAGCAGGTCGCCGGCGACCGGCGTCCAGGCCGCATCCACGGGAGCGGGCGCGTCGTTCAGCGTAAGCAGCGCCAGCCGCGCTCGCGGATAATCCGCCGCCAACAGCGGAGCGATATACGAGCCGACGAAACCCGCGCCGCCCGTCAATAAGATACGCTCGAAAACCGCCATTCAGACTCCCGCGGCGAAGTTTCGCCAGCCCTATCGCCAAATCCTCGATGAATCGGACGCCATCTAGCGCGCCTTCCGCTCGGATGAAGTCGTCCGCGCGAAAGGAAGTCACGCACAATCAAAACGCTGGAGCAAGTTCTGATCGCGACGGTCCGTCAGCTTTCGCGGAACTCGCTCTCGCGTCAATCGGCGATTCTTCCCGCCACTCGATCGAGGTCGGCGTCGACCATCTCCTTGATCAGCTCGTCGAGCGGGATTCGTGGCTCCCAACCCAGCGTCTTGCGCGCCTTGGAGGAGTCGCCGAGCAACACCTCCACCTCGGCGGGCCGATAGAAGGCCGGATCGATGACGACATATTTCTCCATCTCGAGTCCGACATGTTCGAAGGCGATGCGGCACATGTCGCGCACCGTCGTCGTCACGCCGGTGGCCACGACGTAATCGTCGGGCTTTTCTTGCCGCAGCATCAGCCACATCGCGCGCACATAATCCTTGGCGTGGCCCCAGTCGCGCTTCGCGTCAATGTTGCCGAGCCGCAGTTCGTCGGCTAGCCCGAGCTTTATGCGCGCGACCCCGTTGGAGACCTTGCGCGTGACGAATTCGACGCCGCGCAGCGGACTCTCGTGATTGAACAAGATGCCGGAAGAGGCGTGCAGGCCGAAGCTCTCGCGATAATTCACGGTGATCCAGTGGCCATAGAGCTTCGCCACGGCGTAGGGAGAGCGCGGATAGAACGGGGTCGTTTCACTTTGCAGGGGCTCCTGGATGAGCCCGTACATTTCGGAGGATGAAGCCTGATAGAAGCGCGCCTTGGGCGCGCCGAGGCGCATCGCCTCGAGCACGTTGGTCACGCCGACGGCGGTGACATTGGCGGTCAAAATCGGCTGGCGCCATGAGGACGCGACAAAGGACTGCGCCGCGAGATTATAGATTTCGTCCGGCTGAACTTCCTGCACGATACGCAGCAGGCTTGAAAGATCCGCGAGATCGCCGTCGTGCAAGCGCACCTTTTCGGCGACGCCAAGCCAGCGCAGGCGATGATCCTCGACCCCGCGATGCGACGAGCGGCGGATCACGCCGTGAACCTCATAGCCCTCGTTCAGCAGCAACTGCGCCAAATAAGCGCCATCCTGGCCCGTAATTCCCGTCAGCAAGGCCTGCTTCGTCATTAACTTACCCCGTTATGTCGGCGAACACGCATCAACCGGCGTTCCGACGCGAAAGCTTAGCGTGGGTCTGTAGGCGATAGGCCGCGCCCCCTCGGATTTCGGTCAAGAGTCGGATTTTCGGCCAAGAGCCGATCGCGCGCCCGCCCTTGGAGCGCAAATATCCCTGGCGGGCGAACCCCCTGCTTTATCGGGACATACAAAAACGCCGGTTTCCTGGCAAGTGAGCCCCCGGGCCTTTAGCCCCGGCGCGCGACAATGCGCCGGAGCGCCCAAGCGGCGATCCGGCGGGAGTTCACGGCGCGGCGTCGGTTCAGGGCGCGTTGGGCGGCACGACGCCGCCGGGGGTCGCCTTGTCGATCGCCGTGGGGAGGTGCTGGGCCAGATATTCGGCGGCCTTGTCGACGGGAATGCCGGTGGAGGCGGCAAGCTCCTTAAGCTTTTCGGAGCCGAGCGCCTTCTTGATGTCCTCGGCGTTGATCGGCAGATTGCTGCCGTCGCCAATCCAGGATTTGACCTGCGCGCCATAGCCGGTCTTCTCGAGTTCGGCGACCACGCCGTCGATTCCGCCGTGCTTCTCGACGTAACCCTTCACCAGTGACAATGCCTCGGCGCCGATCACGCCGCCCAGAATACCATCAAGCAAACCCATGTCGTTCTCCTTATGTAACAAGCAGCGCGTCTGGGCGCGGCCGCACTTCAGTTAAGCAGCTTACCCCGAAGGATCAATGGCGCCGCCCTTGCGTCCGCGACGAAAAAACTCGCGACGACCGCTACGGGTCGCAGCTACGCTGTTCGATCAACGGCTTGCCGGACTCCGCGCACCAGCGCAAAATATCGCTCCAGATTTCCTCGGCCGTTTCGGCGTACCAGAGAAGCTCGCGGTCCTCGGGGGCGATGACGCCCTCGGAAACGAGAAAATCAAGATCGAAGGCGCGCCGCCAATAGCGCTCGCCGACGAGAATGATCGGCATCGGCGCGATCTTGCGGGTTTGCGCCAGCGTCAATGTCTCGAACAGCTCGTCCATGGTTCCAAAGCCGCCGGGGAAGGCGACCAATGCGCGCGCGCGCAGCAGGAAGTGCATTTTGCGCAAGGCGAAGTAATGGAAACGCAGACACAGGTCGGGGGTCACATATGGGTTCGGGAATTGTTCGTGCGGCAAGGTGATGTTCAGTCCGACGCTCATGGCGCCCGCGTCGAGCG
>JBAWEN010000503.1:0-15200 GCA_049591215.1 Methylocystis sp.
CTGGTGTCGCGCACCATGAAGATGAAGTCGGTCATCGCCGGCGAATAGACGTCGCCGCCGGCGCAGGGGCCCATGATCACCGAAATCTGCGGAATGACGCCGGAGGCCAGCACATTGCGCTGGAACACCTCGCCATAGCCGCCGAGCGCCGCGACGCCCTCCTGAATGCGCGCGCCGCCGGCGTCGAAAATGCCGATGATCGGCGCCCGGTTCTTGAGCGCCATATCCTGCAGCTTGGTGATCTTTTGCGCATGGGTCTCGGACAGCGATCCGCCGAACACCGTGAAATCCTTGGCGAAGACGAACACCGGGCGGCCGTTGACCGTGCCCCAGCCGGTGACGACGCCGTCGCCGGGGATTTTTTCGCCCTGGTCCATGCCGAAATCCGTGCAGCGATGTTGCACGAACATATCGAACTCCTCGAAGGAGCCTTGGTCGAGCAGCAGCTCGATGCGCTCGCGCGCAGTGAGCTTGCCGCGGCCGTGCTGCGCTTCGATGCGCTTGTGGCCGCCGCCGAGGCGCGCCAAATTGCGCCGCTGTTCGAGACCGTCGATGATATGCTTCATGGAACTCTCGCCTTGAGTTTCTTTTCGCGGGACCGCCGGCTTTTTATGGGGATATCGCCGCGGAATGCAAATCCAAAAATCGTCGCCCGTCCAAGCGGGCCGCCGGTCGACCGCTCGCCCGTGACGAAATCGGCCAATCAGAGTTTGCGAGAGCCCAGCCGCCAGCGCGCGATCTCTCCGGCCGTCAACACGTGAATGACGTCGGGCGAGGTATGCTCGGCGAGGGTGATGAGGCCGCTGCTGACGCCCATCGCCGTCGTGTAGCGCGCCAGCTTGCTTCGCATGTCGCCGTCGTCGAGATAGCGCTCGCGCACGAAGCCGCCGTCCGCGATGCTGAAATTGGTCGCGTAGTTGAACATGCGGTGCACGCCGACCTTGCTTTGCGGCGGGATGACCCGCTTGCGTCCGCCCATCAGCGCATAGACGCAGGCCGAGTAGCATTTGCCGGAAAACAGGTCGCCGGTCAGCGCGCTTTCCGCGCCGGGACGGGCGACGATCACCGCCATGCCAAGCTTGCGGATGGTTTGTCCCAGCTCCATCGCCGCCACGACATGGCCGCCGGGCGAATCGAGCAGCACGACGCCGTGCATCGCGCCGGAGCGGACATGATCATAAACGAAGCGCAGGAAACTATCCGCGCTGCCTTCGTCGATCTCGCCGGAGGCCGCGATGACCTGCGGGCAATTCGCGCGGCAATGGCCGACGCCGAGCGTCACCATCTGGAACGACATTGCCCGCGCGCCGGTGGAGGCGGCGCCAAGAACAAGCAACAACGCCAGCAGGCGGAGAGCCGCGACTGCATGTCCCATGAGAATCTCGCTCCAGCTACGCCGCGATCCTAATGCCTCGGGCGCGCGCGGGGAAGGGGATTTAAGACTTAGGTTGGACGCCGAGGCGGGGCCTCTGGTGGGCGGTGACGGGCTCGAACCGCCGACCCTCTCGGTGTAAACGAGATGCTCTACCAACTGAGCTAACCGCCCGGCGCGAAGGCTCCAAGAGCTTTGGCGCGCCAAGAGGTTTACGGGATCACGCCGGCCCAAGGCAAGCCCCGGCTTCAGCGAAATGATTCCGCCGAGAGCCAGAGCCCCCGGCGGTGGAAAACCGCGCGGCCGAGGCGGGCGCGCCAGTCGTCGTTCGCGCTCACTTTTTGTTGAGGGCGGCTTTCAGCGTCGCGCCCGATTTGAAACGCGCGCTCTTCGAAGCGGGGATTTTGATCTCCTCGCCGGTGGCGGGATTGCGCCCCTTGCCGGCGGCGCGCTTCTTGACCGAGAAAGTACCAAACCCGACGAGCCGCACGTCCTCACCCTTTTTGAGGGCCTTGGTGATTCCCTCGATCACCGCGTCGAGCGCCGCGGCGGAGGCCGCCTTTGACGTGTCGGTCGCGGCGGCGATGTGTTCGACCAATTCCAATTTGTTGACCATGGCCTGTTCCTTCTTCTTCGCACCGATCGCCGGCCGACAAGGCCTCCATGCTCACTCGAATAAGCGAGGCGGAATCGAATCGACGGCCTTCGATGTTCGGGGAACGTGAGCCCGAATTGCAGCAAAGGCAAGGGCTGGCGGGCGGTCAAGCGCAAAAATCCCCGGATTTCCGGGGGAATATCGGCAATCGGCGGAAAATACGCAGCGAATCGGGGCGGCGCCGGCCTTTCCATAATCCACGTCGATCAAAAAAAGCCCCGCCGGGCCGTTCAGGCTTGGCGGGGCTCGCGATGAAAGCGCGCGGCCTTTAGTGCGCGCGGACGCCGGTCACGTCGTCGTCGCCCGCCGCGGGCGGCGTGAGCGCCGGCGGAGGCTCGTTCCAGACGATCGGAATCGGTTGCGAGACGAGGGCGTGTTTGAGCACCTCCTCCATGAGCGCGACCGGCACGATCTCCAGTTCGTTTTTCACCGACTGCGGAATGTCCACGAGGTCCTTGGCGTTTTCTTGCGGGATCAGCACTTTCTTCAAGCCGCCGCGCAACGCCGCGAGCAGCTTTTCCTTAAGTCCGCCGATCGGCAGCACGCGTCCGCGCAGGGTGATCTCGCCGGTCATCGCGATCTCGCGATGGACGGGAATGCCGGTCATCACCGAGACGATGGCGGTGGCCATCGCGACGCCCGCGGAGGGGCCGTCCTTGGGCGTCGCGCCTTCCGGCACGTGCACATGGATATCGCGGCGGTCGAACAGCGGCGGCTCCAACCCGAAATCGACGGCCCGCGAGCGCACATAGGACGCCGCCGCCGAAATCGACTCCTTCATCACGTCGCGCAGATTGCCCGTGACGGTCATCCGGCCCTTGCCAGGCATCATCACGCCCTCGATGGTCAGCAATTCGCCGCCAACCTCGGTCCAGGCGAGACCCGTGACCGCGCCGACTTGATCCTCCAGTTCCGCCTCGCCGTAACGATATTTCGGCACGCCGAGATAATCGGAGATGTTGGCTTCGGTGACGACGACCTGCCTGCCCTTCTTGGCGAGCAAAATCTCCTTCACCGCCTTGCGCGCGAGATTGGAGATTTCGCGCTCCAGATTGCGCACGCCGGCCTCGCGCGTGTAGCGGCGGATCAGCGTTTTCAGCGCGCCGTCCTCGATCCGCCACTCCTTGGGCGCCAGCCCATGCTTCTTGACGGCGTTGGGGATGAGATGCGCGCGGGCGATCTCGGCCTTTTCGTCCTCGGTGTAGCCGGCGAGGCGGATGATCTCCATGCGGTCCATCAGCGCCGCCGGAATGTTGAGCGTATTCGCCGTCGTCACGAACATCACATTGGAGAGGTCGTAATCGACCTCGAGGTAATGGTCGTTGAACGAAGCGTTCTGCTCGGGATCCAGCACCTCCAGCAGCGCCGACGACGGATCGCCGCGGAAGTCCATGCCCATCTTGTCGATCTCGTCGAGCAGGAACAACGGATTGGCGGTCTTGGCCTTGCGCATCGACTGAATGATCTTGCCGGGCATGGAGCCGATATAGGTGCGCCGATGGCCGCGTATTTCCGCTTCGTCGCGCACGCCGCCGAGCGACATGCGCACGAATTCGCGCCCCGTCGCCTTGGCGATGGACTTGCCGAGCGAGGTCTTGCCGACGCCGGGCGGCCCGACGAGGCACAGGATCGGCCCCGCGAGCTTGTTGGCGCGGGTCTGCACCGCGAGATATTCGAGAATCCGTTCCTTGACCTTGTCGAGTCCGAAGTGATCCGCGTCGAGCACCTCCTGCGCCTGCACGAGATCCTTCTTGACCTTGGAGCGCTTGCCCCACGGGATCGACAGGATCCAGTCGAGATAGTTGCGCACGACGGTGGCCTCGGCCGACATCGGCGACATCTGGCGCAGCTTCTTCAACTCGCCGGTCGCCTTGTCGCGCGCTTCCTTGGAGAGCTTGGTGTTCTTGATCCGCTCCTCGATCTCGGCGAGATCGTCCTTGCCGTCCTCGTCGCCAAGCTCCTTCTGGATCGCCTTCATCTGCTCGTTGAGGTAATATTCGCGCTGCGTCTTCTCCATCTGGCGCTTGACGCGCGTGCGAATGCGCTTCTCGACCTGCAGGACCGAGATTTCGCTCTCCATCAACGCCAGGCATTTCTCCAGCCGGCGCGCGACGTTGACGGTCTCCAGCACATCCTGCTTGTCCGAGATCTTCACCGAGATATGCGAGGCGACGGTGTCGGCGAGCTTCGAGAAATCCTCGATCTGCGTCACCGCGCCGACGATCTCGGTCGAGACGCGTTTGTTGAGCTTCACATAGCTCTCGAATTCGGAAATCACCGAGCGGCCGAGCGCCTCGACTTCGACCGGCGACTCGATTTCGTCGGCCAGCGCCTCGGCGTCCGCCTCGTAGAAATCGTCCGAGCGCGTAAAGCGCCGGACCTTGGCGCGGCTCTGGCCCTCGACGAGAACCTTCACGGTGCCGTCGGGCAGTTTCAGCAACTGCAGCACGGTCGCGAGGGTGCCGATCGAATAGATCGCGTCGGTCGCCGGATCGTCGTCGCTGGCGTTGTTCTGCGTCGCCAGCAGAATAGGACGGTCGGTCCTGGTGACCTCCTCCAAGGCGCGAATCGATTTGTCGCGAGCGACAAACAGCGGGACGATCATGTGGGGAAACACGACGATATCGCGCAAGGGAAGGACCGGGAAGCTTTCGATCGTTCCGGGCGCAATCGTGCCGCGCTTTTCGCTCGTCATTTGTTCTTCCTTAAGGGTTATCGCCACGATCAGGACATGCCGTGGCGAAGCAACTCTGGCGCCGCGCGTTATTTAGCGGGCTTTTTGGGGCGTGGCCACGCCGCCGGGGCGCTTCCACGATCGAGGCTTGTGAGTCTCTCTAACGCAAGAAATGGGTAACGCGGACAGGGTTTCAAGACGCAACCGACTTCCCCCCGCGCGGTCCGCGCGACGGATGCATAAGGCTCCAAGCGAGCCTCAACCGCGGCGCCGCTTCGACGCGCATTTCGCGCGGCCTCGCGCCAAGCCTAGCCACCCGAATGCGACGCGCGCACGCGCCATGCGACCAAAAAACATGAGACGCGCCCCGCAAATTTCGCCGGGACGGCGCGGCGCGCGAACGCGCCCCGCTGCCGCGCGACGGCTAAGCGCTGCTGGCGCCGGTCTTCTCGTTGCGTTCCGCGTAAATATAGAGCGGACGCGCCTTGCCCTCGACGACCTCGGGGCCAATCACGACGTTCTCGACGCCTTCAAGGCCGGGCAGGTCAAACATGGTGTCGAGCAGAATACCCTCCATGATCGAGCGCAGACCGCGCGCGCCGGTGCGCCGCTCGATCGCCTTGCGCGCCACGGCGGACAGCGCCTCGTCCTGGAAGGTCAGCTCGGTGTTCTCCATCTCGAACAGCCGCTGATATTGCTTCACCAGCGCGTTCTTCGGCTCGGTGAGGATGCGCTTCAACGCCTCCTCGTCGAGATCCTCGAGCGTCGCGATGACCGGCAGACGGCCAACGAATTCGGGGATCAGGCCGAATTTGAGCAAATCCTCCGGCTGCACATGGCGGAAAATATCGCCGGTGCGGCGTTCGTCCGGCGCCTGCACCGTGGCGCCGAAGCCGATCGACGTGCTGCGGCCGCGCGCGGAAATGATCTTTTCGAGCCCGGCGAAGGCGCCGCCGCAAATGAACAATATGTTGGTCGTGTCCACCTGCAGGAATTCTTGCTGCGGATGCTTGCGCCCGCCTTGCGGCGGCACGGAGGCGACCGTGCCCTCCATGATCTTGAGCAGCGCCTGCTGCACGCCCTCGCCGGATACGTCGCGGGTGATCGAAGGATTGTCGGACTTGCGGGAGATTTTGTCGATTTCGTCGACATAGACGATGCCGCGCTGGGCGCGCTCGACATTGTAGTCGGACGCCTGCAACAGCTTCAGGATGATGTTTTCGACGTCCTCGCCGACATAGCCGGCCTCCGTCAGCGTGGTGGCGTCGGCCATCGTAAAGGGCACGTCGAGAATGCGCGCGAGCGTCTGCGCCAGCATGGTCTTGCCGACGCCGGTCGGGCCGATCAGCAGAATGTTCGATTTCGCCAACTCCACATCGCCATGCTTGGTGGCGTGGTTGAGTCGCTTGTAATGGTTGTGGACCGCCACCGACAGCACGCGCTTCGCCTGGGCCTGGCCGATCACGTAATCGTCGAGCACCTTGCAGATTTCGCGCGGCGTCGGAATGCCATCCCGCTGCTTGACGAGCGCCGTCTTATTTTCTTCGCGAATAATGTCCATGCATAGTTCGACGCATTCGTCGCAGATGAACACCGTAGGCCCAGCGATGAGCTTGCGCACCTCATGCTGGCTCTTGCCGCAGAATGAGCAGTAGAGCGTGTTCTTTGAGTCGCTGCTGCCGACCTTGCTCATCTTCTTCTCCCGATCAATCGGCCCGCTTGGCGAATCGAACCAGCCATAAGCGATACACGCGCCAGCCTAATAAAAGGTAGAGGTCAGCATCGCGCGTAGCGACCGACCCCGTCATGCCCTAATCTATAGGGGCCAGTCCAGAATGCAACCGGAACCACGCCCGCAAGAGCTAGCAAGAATGGCGCCCTTGGAATCGGGCGCCCCGCTTCAAGCCTTCAGAATCTTCGGCACCCGCGCCAGCCGCAGGCGGTAGGCGTCGGCCATTCCGCTGCCCAGCAGTGGCCGCAAATAATAGCGGAAGGCGTCGGTCACGTCGGCGCCGCAGGGGCTAATGAACTCGTCAGGCATGACCTTGGTCTTGGCCGCGATTTCCTCAAGCGGGGTGAGGCGGTAGTCGACCGAATAGAACCCCGTGCGGTGGATTGTCACGCTGCCGCAACTGTCGCCCCAAATGGCGTATTGCACGGCCTTTTCGCCGACTTCGCGCGCCTCGCGCTGGTCGACATCCGAGACGCAGCCGACGAAACTGCGCTGCAAATAACCGAAAGTATCGGCACGCACGCGCTTCAACCCAAGCTTGTCCTTGACTAGATCACTCAGTTCGTCGGCCAGCGCGCCGCCGCCCAAATGCACATTTCCGTGCGCGTCTCGCTCGACCTTCTTGGCCAGTTTCTCGGCGATGGGCGTGTGGTTTTCGTCGGAAACGCCCTCCGACACCGCGACGACGCAGCGGCCGAGGCGCTCCATCGTGGATTTCACGCCGGCGAGGAAGTTGTCGACGACGAAAGGGCGTTCGGGAACGTAAATCAGGTGCGGGCCGTCGTCGGGGAATTTCTTGCCCAGCGCCGAGGCGGCGGTCAGAAAGCCCGCGTGGCGCCCCATCACGACGCCGATATAGACGCCCGGCAGCGCCCAATTGTCGAGATTGGCGCCGGCGAAGGCTTGCGCGACGAAGCGCGCCGCGGAAGGAAAGCCCGGCGTGTGGTCGTTGACCATCAGATCATTGTCGATGGTCTTGGGGATATGGACGGCGCGCAGCGGATAGCCGTGCGCCTTGGCCTCCTGCGAGACGATGCGGACGGTGTCGGAACTGTCGTTGCCGCCAATATAGAAAAAGCAGCCGATCTTGTGCGCCCGCAATACGTTGAAAATTTCCTGGCAATATTTGACGTCCGGCTTGTCGCGCGTCGAGCCGAGCGCGGAGGAGGGCGTGCCGGCCACGAGTTCGAGATTGTGGGTTGTCTCCTGCGTCAGATCGGCGAAATTCTCGTCGACGATCCCACGCACGCCGTGAAACGCGCCGTAGACGCGCTCGACCTGACGAAATTTGCGCGATTCCAGCACCGCGCCGACCAGCGACTGGTTGATGACGGCGGTCGGCCCGCCGCCCTGCGCGACGAGAACCTTGGAAAAATCAATGTCGGACAAAGGATTCTCCGCGAGGCTGTGGGCGGGGCGGGTTGCTTCTCCCCGCGTGCGGGGAGAAGGGTCGCGACGAGCTTAGACCAATGCGCCGTGGCAGTGCTTGTATTTTTTGCCGGAGCCGCAGGGACAGGACTCGTTGCGGCCGACCTTGCCCCAAGTGGCGGGATTTAGCGGGTCGCGCGGCTCGGCCGGCGCCGCGGCGGCCATCGGCGCGGCCGAAAAGTCGACCGCGGCGAGGCGGGCGTTGAGATCGGCGAGGATCGCCTGATCGCCCATGCCGCCGCCAAGCGCTTCCGGCGCCGGATGCGACATCTGCATCGGCGGCAGTTCCATCGGCGCGGAGGGCGGCGCCTCGAACGAGACGTCGACGCGCATCAGTTGCTGCGTCACGCGCTCGTCCCAATGCTCCATCAGCGTCTTGAACAGTTCCAGCGCCTCGGACTTATATTCGTTCAACGGGTCGCGCTGCGCCAGGCCGCGCCAGCCGACGACCTGGCGCAGATGGTCGAGCGCGATCAGGTGGTCGCGCCACAGAAAATCGAGCGCCTGAAGCACGAACTGCTTCTCGATCATGCGCATCAGCTCGGGCGTGTTTCTCTCGACCTTGGCGGCGTAAGCCTCGTTCGCGGCGACGAGCAGGCGTTCGCGAATCTCCTCGTCGGCGATGCCTTCCTCGGCCGCCCAGGCGGCGATCGGCGGCTCGATATTGAGCTTTTCCTTCGCCTCCTCGGCGAGACCCGCGACATCCCACGCCTCGGCGTAGGCGTTGTGGGCGATATGAAGCGCGACCATCTTGTTGACGACTTCCTCGCGCATGTCGGAGACATGATCCTCGACGCTCTCGTCCGACATGATTTCGCGGCGGCGTTCGAAGATCACCTTGCGCTGATCGTTCATCACATTGTCGAACTTCAGCACGTTCTTGCGCATGTCGAAGTTGCGCGCCTCGACCTTTTGCTGCGCCTTCTCCAACGCCTTGTTGATCCAGGGATGGACGATCGCCTCGCCCTCCTGCAATCCGAGCTTGACCAGCATCGAATCCATGCGCTCGGAGCCGAAGATGCGCATCAGATCGTCTTGCAGCGACAGATAGAATTTCGAGCGTCCCGGATCACCCTGGCGGCCCGAGCGTCCGCGCAACTGATTGTCGATGCGGCGGCTCTCGTGGCGCTCCGTGCCGATGATATAGAGGCCGCCGGCGGCGATGGCCTGCTCCTTGAAACGCGCGACCTCGGCTCTGATCTCCGCTTCCTTGGCGTTCAGCGCTTCGCCTTCGAGCCCGACGCATTCTTGCGCCACGCGCATCTCGACATTGCCGCCGAGCTGAATGTCGGTGCCGCGGCCCGCCATGTTGGTCGCGACGGTGATCGCGCCGGGCACGCCGGCTTCCGCGACGATATAGGCCTCGAGTTCGTGGAAGCGGGCGTTCAGCACCGCGAACAGTTTCGAAGGCTTGCCGGCGCGGGCGGCGACATAAAGTTTGGGCAGGGCCTTGGGATCGGTGAAGTCGATCTGCGTATAGCCCTGCTTGGTCAGATATTGCGCCAGTTGCTCGGACTTTTCGATCGAGGTCGTGCCGACGAGCAAAGGTTGCAGATTGGCGCTCGCGGCCTCGATTTCTTCCGCGATCGCCTTCAGCTTCTCGCCGGCGGTGCGATAGACCTCGTCGTCCTCGTCGAAGCGCTGGACCGGACGATGCGTCGGAATTTCGACGACGTCGAGCTTGTAGATTTCGGCGAATTCGAGCGCCTCGGTCGACGCCGTTCCGGTCATGCCGGCCAGCTTGCCATAGAGGCGGAAGTAATTCTGGAAGGTGATCGAGGCCAGCGTTACGTTTTCCGGCTGGACCTGGACATGCTCCTTGGCTTCGAGCGCCTGATGCAGCCCTTCCGAATAGCGGCGGCCCGGCATCATGCGACCGGTGAATTCGTCGATGATGACGACCTCGCCCTTGCGCACGATGTAATCCTTGTCGCGCTGGAACAGCTTGTGCGCGCGCAGGGCCTGATTGACGTGGTGAACGATGGTGACGTTCTGCGCCTCGTAGAGCGCGCCCTCGGTGAGGATGCCGGCCTCGCCGAGCAATTCTTCCATATGTTCGTTGCCGGCGTCGGTCAGGCTGATCGAGCGCTGCTTTTCGTCCAGGTCGTAATCTTCCTTGACGAGCTTCGGGAGGAGCTTGTCGATGGCGTTGTAAAGATCGGATTTATCGTCGATCGGGCCGGAAATGATCAGCGGCGTGCGCGCCTCGTCGATGAGGATCGAATCCACTTCATCGACGATGGCGAATGAATGTCCGCGCTGCGCCATCTGCGCCAGCTCGTATTTCATATTGTCGCGCAGATAGTCGAAGCCGAACTCGTTATTGGTGCCATAGGTGATGTCGCTGGCGTAGGCGGCGGAGCGATCCTCGTCGGAAATGTCGTGAACGATGACCCCGACGCTCATGCCGAGGAAGTTGTAAATCCGCCCCATCCATTCGGCGTCGCGCTTGGCGAGATAGTCGTTGACGGTGACGACATGCACGCCTTTGTCCATCAGCGCGTTGAGATAGACCGCGAGCGTCGCGACCAGCGTCTTGCCTTCGCCGGTGCGCATCTCGGCGATGGCGCCCTCGTGCAGCACCATGCCGCCGATCAGCTGCACGTCGAAATGGCGCTGGCCGAGCGCGCGCCTCGCCGCCTCGCGCACCGTGGCGAAGGCGGGCACGAGCAGATCGTCGAGCGTCTTGCCGGCGGCGAGCAGTTCGCGGAACTCCTGCGTGCGGGCGCGCAGCGCCTCGTCCGAGAGCGCGGCGACCTCGGGCTCCAGTGCGTTGATCGCCTTGACTCTCGGCTGATAGGTCTTCAGCCGGCGTTCGTTTGCGGAGCCGAAAATTTTCTTGGCGAGGGCGCCGAACATTCGTGGAACCTTTCTGACTCGACCGGAGCGCTCGCTTAAGGCCGGGCGCGCCGATACGTCGAAACCTTTGAGAACGGGCGCTTCGTCAAGCGCTGGGAACTGCTCGGGCGGCCTACGCGTCCCGCGGAGGCCCACGGGTTTCGACGCAAATTCCCGGCGGAGAGATAAGAGCCGCCACAATCCTTGTCAATGTAAGGAAAATTCAACCGCGAAATCGAGCGCGTCCATTTGGCTTCGGTCCGGTCCGCGCATAGCGCCCGTTTTCCGCGCCAGGAATATTTTTATCTGGAAGCGCCGCGAGCCGCGCCTAATTCCGCGATGCTTAACCCTGCCATATCGGAGTTCGGAGCGGCGCCGGAGCCGGTCATGGACAATTCGCGTTGTCCCGCCGGCCGCGCTTTAGGTGGCTCAGCGCTCCGTCAGGCGTCTTTGATCGCCAGCTTGCTGTCTAATTTGGCCTGGACCTCGGCCAGCACCTCCGCGAGGAAAGAGTCCGCCGCCTCGACCGAAGCCGCCGCGCGCGCCGTCAAGATTTCGCCATCTGCTCTGAAAATAACGATCAGCGGTGGATATTCGCTTGACGGCGGATCATATACAACCCCCTCGAGGTAAGACATCAAGCTCTCCCGCATTGTCGTGGTCGTATATGATCAATCGTCGCCGTGTTTGCAACCCGGCGCGCGCAAGCTGAGCTATTCGTCGACCCCCCGACAAAATGCTAAATCTTTGATTTCAAGAATTGAGAATTTTTTAATTCATTGTTGCGACGACCGATTCGCTTCTTTATTGCCGCTGGAAAATATTCAGCGGCGGGGCTTCATTTTGTTCAAAAGCATCTTTCTTGAGGGGGCCGGCGCGACCGCGGTGTGAATGACACATCAGTTTCGTCTTCGCGTGTCAGCGTCGCGGTCCGCGCTCTTTAATCCTCCATACCGATGGCTCCATGCCCACCACGCGGCGGCGCTCGCGCCAAATCAATGGCCTGGCCCGCGACCGGTTCATCGCCCCGACCTCGCGGCCGCTCATCGATGTGCTTTCGGTAATCCTTTGCCTCTGCCTGGCCATCGGTTGCAGCCGCGCGACAGCCGCCGGGCGGCTCGAATCCGAACCGTTGCGCATCGCCGTGTACGACTTGGCCCCCTACGGAAGCGTGGGGCCGGACGGCGAGTTTCAAGGGGTCAGCGTCGAGCTCTGGCGACGGGTCGCCGAGGAATTCGGCAGGCAGTACCGGCTGACGCCGGTCGCGCAAATGGACGCGATCCTCGCTGGCCTGGAGCAGGGGCGTTTCGACGCGGCGATTGGCGCGATCACGATCACGCCGGAACGCTCGGCGCGGGTCGATTTTTCCTATCCCGCGCATCGCTCCGGCGTCGCCGTCGCCTTGCGCAGGGAGGCGGGGCCGGTTTCCGCGCTCGTCGCCTACGGCCTGGTCGCGGTCGAACTCAGTTCGTTGATCGTCGGAACGCTCGGCTTGTTGCTGGCGATAGGCGTCGCGATGTGGTTCATCGAACGCCCGAGCCGCGAGGCGGCAGCGTCCGAGTCGTCGGTCGTCACCTTGCGCGACGGCATATATTGGGCCGTCGTCACGATGACGACGGTCGGCTATGGCGACAAGACGCCGAAGACGCCGGTCGGGCGATTCGTGGCGATCGTCTGGATGCTGAGCAGCGTGGCGCTCGTTTCTCTGCTGTCGGCGACCCTCGTTTCGCGCCTCACGGCCGAGCAGGTCGAAAGCAGCGCGCCCTTCACCGAGAACGATCTCGCCGGCAAGAGGCTTGCGGCGGTCGCCTTCTCCTCGGGCGCGGAATATTTGGACGCGTTGCATCTTCCTTACGCCAAATATGGCGCCTTGCGGGAAGCTCTCGCCGCGGTTGCCGATGGCGACGCCGACGCCGTCGTGAACAGCGTCGGCGCCCTGCGATACATGGCCGCCGAGCGCTTCCCGAGGGCGCTTCGCATCCCGAACAGTCTTCTCGCGCCGGCCTATATGGCGATAGCGCTGCCGCAAAATAGCCCGCTGAAAAAGCCAATAGACCGCGCCCTGATGCGGATCACCGGGAACCCGGAGTGGCGGTCGCTGGAAGATCGGTATTTCGGGAAGCAGCCCTTCTAAAGCGCCTTAGAAATCGAAGAACTTGCGGCGCAGCGCGTCCTCATATTCCACCTTCAAGGCCAAGACCTTATTGCGAGCGTCGTCCTCCTCGAAATGGGCCTCTTCCCATTTATCGACTTCGGCGACCGTGTGATTGACCGACGCCAGCGCCTCTTCCTTCCTGATCGAGACAATCCAGTCCTCGATGGCCGCCTTATAAGCTGCCTGCAATCTGTCCAATTCGGCGGTTTCGTTTTCCATGGTGGTCCTCCGACTGAAACGGTTAGATTGGTTCGATGAACAAACGACGACAAGGCTCCAGTCGCAACTGGCTACGGCGCCTCGACGATCGAGCGGAATGGCCTCGGCATTTTTCCCTGCTGCGTCAGGCGCGAAAAAATCCTCAGCCCGGCCTCCTCATTGCCGTTGGGATGCACCAGCACGATGGAGCCGGGGCGGGGGCGGGGGCCAAGCGCCAGCCAACTGTCGGCGCCGAGCGCGACGAGATGGTTTTCGCGCAGCTTCTCCATCAGCGCCCCGTCGGAAACCAGCCCGGGAAAGCGGAAAAACGCCGATGGCGTCAGGCCATTGGCGATCATCAGCCGTTCCGTGTCGAAAATCTCCGCGTCGATGTCGACCCCGGGCGTCAGGAGATAGGTTTGCCCGTCGGGGCGGCTTTTGACGTACGGGTGATGATAGGAATGATTGACCCATGCGATGTTCAGCGCGCCGCTGGCCGCCTGTTGCTTCAGCCAGTCGAGATCGTCGGCGTGATGGGTGATCCACAGGCCCGAGATCGCCAAGGCGACGGGCGTTCCCGGACCTTGCCCGGCGAGCAGCTCCAGAAAATCGCGGTCCAGCGGGCGCCGGCTCGGGCACAGATCGCCGGTGACGAAGACGCCCTCGCCCTTGCCGCGCAAGAGGCCGGCGTCCTCCAAAACGGCGGGCGTCGCGGGCTCTGGCTCGGGCTTCTTCAGCGCGCGCATGAATCGCGTGTCGGCTTCCGCCGCGTCGCTCGTATCCGCGCAGCGCCAGCACCGTGCGCGCTCTAGGCTCGTCGCGAGACTGTCAGGATCGACCGTGAGCAGTAGCGCCTCGGAGCCCAAAGCCATCCGCCGCGTCGCGAGTTTTCGCGCGCCGGCGTCGTTGACGCAGCTTTGCAGGATCGCATGATAGTCGCGCGGCCGCGCGCCATTGGCGCTCACGGGCTCCGCGCATGCCGGGTCGGCGGCGCGCGCGCGTGGCGGTTTGGTTGCAAGTAGCGCGCCGATGATCGAGATTGCCAGGAAGAGCTTGGCCGGGGCGAGTTCGGGTTTCATGCGGGACAGCTATCATGACTGGCGATGACGCGCGGCGGGCCGCGCTCGACGTGATTAAATTCGAGTTCATCGATGCGCGCGAAACGCCGGAGATCGGCGTAATACTCGGCGTGGAGGTCGGCGACCGCCTTGGCCCCCGGGACGAACGGCCGCTCTCCATCCTTGCTCGAGAGGCGAGCGGCGCCGTGGTCGCGGGGCTGAACGCGGTGTCGCATTGGCGGTGGCTCTACGTGCGACATCTATATGTCGCGCCAAGCTGGCGCGGACAGGGGCTCGGGCGCCGCCTGCTGGCGCAAGGGGAAGAAGCGGCCCGCGCGCGCGGCTGCGTCGGCGTCTATCTCGACACCTTCGAGGAGAGCGCCGCCGTGTTTTACGAGAGTCGCGGCTTCGTCCGCCACGGGCGGATAGAGAATTTTCCACCCGGCGCGGCGCGGATTTTTCTTAGCAAGACGCTGTAATATGGCCGCCGCGAACTCAACAAGGCCGGGCGCTTCCTTCTCCCGTTTACGGGAGAAGGCGGCTCCGCGAAGCGGAGTCGGATGAGGGTTCTTGGGAAGGACTCAACCAGGTCGCGGCATCCCTCATCCGACCCTTGCTACGTAAGGGCCACCTTCTCCCACTAGTGGGAGAAGGAAGCGCTCCGCGTCACCCGATCGCGCCGATAATCTCCGCCACAACCGCGTCCAGCCCCCGCGCGGCGTCGATGCGTCGCCAGCCTATCGCGCCGGTCTCGGCCTTCATCTGCGCCAGCAGCACCTCGGGCGTCGCGTCGGAGGGATCGTCGCGCCGCGTCTCGACGCGCGCGATCCGCGCCGAAAGATCGACGTCGAGCCAGAAGCCGTGAAACGGCGCTCCGGCCTCTCGCGCGACCCGTTCAATCTCGGCGCGGCTTTCCGCTCGATCGAACACCGCGTCGACCACAACCGGCCAGCCGGCGCGTGCGACGCGCCCGGCTTCGATCATCATCGCCCCATAAACGCGCGCGGAGACTTCGCTCGCATAGGCCTCCCTCGGCAGGCGCCGCGTCGGCTCGGCGCCGTGCAGCCTTTTGCGCAGCCGGTCGCTGCTC
>JBAWEN010000504.1:0-6672 GCA_049591215.1 Methylocystis sp.
CAAAATGATCAGTAAACGCAACGCCAAAAACAAAAGCAGCGGGAGTCAAAAGCAAACGCCCAAGCCGCCCCTCGAGCCGCCCCGAGACGCGGCGCCGCCCACGCCCGCGGTCCAGGTGAAGCAGCCGCCCGTGGCGCCCGCGGCCCAGGTCGAGGCGCCGCCTTCCGTCGAGCCCTCCAGGGAACTCGCCGTCCGGGACACGGAGCGCGCGTCGGAGCGCGAACGCCTCCATCGCAAGGCCAAGGCGGCCGAACCCCCGCTCACGGGAGAATTCGACACCGCGGCCGAGAATTTGGCCAAGCTGGTCGATCAAGGACGACGCGTGATGGCGGCGGCGATGAGCGCCCCCGACCTCGCGGAGACCCGCAGCGAACTCGCGGCGAATGTCGCCGACGCCACCAAGACGCTGGGCGTCGTCGCCGAATATTGGATGACGCAGCCGGAACGCGCCGCGATGGCGCAGGCCGATCTGATCAGCGGCCTCACCGATATTTGGAGTCAGACCCTGCACCGCTTTTCCGGCGAGGAGGCGCCGCCGATCGTGCCGCCGGACCCCTCCGACAAGCGCTTCACCGCGCCCGATTGGAGCAATAATCCGTTTTTCGATTGTCTGCGGCAGAGCTACACGTTGGCCACGCGCTGGGCGAGCGATATGGTCGAGCACGCCGAGGGCCTCGACCAACAGACAAAAGCCAAGGCGTCTTTCTATACGCGCCTGATCTCCAGCGCGATGTCGCCGTCCAATTTCGTGGCGACCAATCCCGAATTGCTGCGCGCGACGCTGGAGGCGCGCGGCGGCAATCTGGTGCGCGGCATGGAAATGCTGGCCGAGGATCTTTTGGCGGGCGGCGGCACGCTGAAAATCCGCCAGTCCGACGACACGAAATTCCAGCTTGGCGTCGACATGGCGACGACCCCCGGCAAGGTGATCTTGCGCAACGAATTGATGGAGCTGATCCAATATACGCCGACGACGAGCGAGGTTTACGCGCGCCCGCTGTTGATCGTTCCGCCGTGGATCAACAAATTCTATGTGCTCGACCTCAACCGCGAAAAAAGCTTCGTGCGCTGGGCGGTCGCTCAGGGATTGACGGTGTTCGTCATCTCCTGGGTCAATCCCGACGAGAGCCAGGCGGACCTCGGCTTCGAAGCTTACATGCACGAGGGCGTGCTCGCGGCGCTCGACGCGGTCGAACGCTCGACCGGCGAAAGCAAAGTCGCGGCGGTGGGCTATTGCGTCGGCGGCACGCTGCTCGCCTCGACCCTGGCCTATTTGGCGGCCAAGCACGACAAGCGCATCGACAGCGTGACTTTCTTCGCGACGCAGGTCGACTTCTCCGAGGCCGGCGACATGCAGATTTTCGTCGACAAGGCGAAACTCGCGGCGCTCGAGGACGCCATGGCCAAGACCGGCTATCTCGACGGGGTCAAGATGGCCAACACCTTCAACATGCTGCGCCCCAACGAACTCGTCTGGAACTATATCGTCAATAATTACGTGAAGGGCGTCGATCCGGCGGCGTTCGATCTTCTGGCCTGGAACGCGGACAGCACCCGCATCCCCCGCGCCAACCACTCGTTCTACCTGCGCAACTGCTATCTCGAGAACAATCTCACGCGCGGCGAGATGGTGATCGACGGCGTGAAGCTCGATCTAAAGAAGGTGACGGTTCCGGTCTATGAGATCGCCGCCAAGGAGGACCATATCGCGCCGGCGCGCTCGGTGTTCATCGGCGCGAAATATTTCGGCGGCCCGGTCAAATATGTGCTCGGCGGCGCCGGCCATATCGCCGGCATCATCAATCCGCCGGAGAAGGACAAATACCAATATTGGATGGGCGGCCCGCCGGTCGGCTCCTACGACGATTGGGTGAAATCGGCGACGGAGTTCAAGGGCTCGTGGTGGCCGGACTGGCTCGCCTGGCTGACCCAGCAGGCGCCGGGGAAAGTCCTCGCGCGAGAACCCGGCGGCGGCGTGTTGACGCCGGTCGGCGACGCTCCGGGGGAATATGTCAGGGTGAAGGCCTGACGCTCTCCTCCGGTCAGGGAGGAGAGCGCCGTTTTCATTCGGCCGGCGGCTGGTTCATTCGGCCGGCGGCGCCTCGACGACGGGTTCGGGCGCGGCCGCGTCGACGGGTTCGGGAACGACGGGCCGCGCGGGGCTAAGCTTTCGCGCCGCCCGCCACTTCCCGACCATGACCCACCAGGGCTCGCCGACATGCAGATGATGGCGCAGCGGCGTCTTGATGATCGCCAGCACCAGCCCGATGCTGAACAGGCACCACACCGCCGGCCATTCATTGATGTTGTTGGTCGTCAGCGCCGCGACGAAGGGGCCGGCGACATATGAAAACAGCGTGAAGCGCCAACTGCCGATCAGCGCCGGCAGCAGGAAGGCGGTCAGCGGATAGGACAGGAAGCCGCGCCCGAGCCAGGCATTGTCGGCCATGCTGTTGCCGATGCCGTTGGTCGGCACGAGCCAGGCCAGATGCCATTCGCCACGCACGGTGCACAGGAACTCGCCGCACAGCGGACGCCCGATCTGGCAATGGCCGGCCCAGTTGAAGGGATAGAGCTGCACCAGCATCGCGATCGCGCCGACGAAACAGGCGGCGTAGGTTATGGGCGCGACCTTGCGCGCGGCGTCCTTCGGCATGAAGTAGAGCGCGACCGAATTGATGAAAAAGGGTTGGAAGGCTATGTGCAAATAGCCAAACAGCGTCATCATCTGATTGAGCGGCGAGTCGCATTGGTCCAGCACGGAATAACTGACCGCTTGCAGCGCCTCCATGCTGGCGAAATAGAGCAGACAGACCCAGAGCGCCAAGGGCTCGGGATTGCGCTTGAGCGCGGAATAAGCGGCGCCGGCGATGCCGGTCGCGGCCAGAACTGTCGAAGCTTCCCCACTCCAGCACATGATCGGTCGTTTCCTCGTTATTTTGCGCCATTCCGATACACGATTGCGCGCCGGGGTCAAAGCGGCGCCGCGCAGCGGACCGATGGAAGAGGCGAAATCGCCGCCTTAACCCCGCCTTAACCCCGTCTTAACCCTAATGCGTCGAAATTGACCGACTCGCCCGGCCTCAGGCCGATTCTCGCGATCTCGGCATGGAGGCGCCCGTGGCCAATGACGATCCGCCGCTTCCCGGCTTCAGCGGCACCGGGGACAGCCTTTACGGCTCCTTCAGACGCGAGCGCGCCCAGAAGCTTGGCGGTTTCAAGCGCGAAAGCGTCAAGATCGGGACTAGCGCCGGCGGCTTTTTCAGCGGCGGCGTGTTCAGCTCCGGCGGCATGCGGCTGCAACTTGGCGTCGCGCTGACGCTGTCGATCGCCGCCGGGAGCATGGCGGGCGTGATTCTGGGCGGCAAAACCAGCGTGAAGCCGGGCTTGGAGGCTGGCTCTCGTTTTGACGCGGCGATGCTGACGCCAAGTGACCCCCCGACCGCGCAAGGCGCCGCCCAAACCGCCCCCGCGCCGGAAATGGCGCGCATGCTGGACGAGGTGCGCGGCTTGCGCGCGCAGATCGAACAACTCCGCCATGGCGTCGAGACCGCGCGAACCGCCGACCACTCGCGGGCGCTGGAGACGGCGCGCGACGCCAGTCTGGAGGCGCGGGAGCAGGCGCTCGACCAAACGACCGCCACGCTCGCCGCCAGGCTCGCCGAGATCGATTCGCGGTTGGCCCGGCTCGAGCGCTCCGGCGCCGACACGACGCCCGTCGGCTCGATCGCCAGGCCCGCTATCGCCAAGCCCGCGCGCGCCGGTCATGCCGCGAAGTTCCGCGCCCGAGAGGTTCGATAAAGGCCTCGCCGGGAGCCGCCGACACGCAACTGTCACATCTATTGGCCATGTGCTGACATGGTGCTAGAGCAAGCCCCGTCGAACCAAACCCGGTTCGGCGCAAACGGCGCGCGAATAATGGCCGGCGTCGCCCCCGCGGCGCGCCTGGCGGGAATTCCATCGTCGTTTCTCCGCGACTTCACCCCTTTCGCCTTCGCCCAGCCCGCGGCCAAGGACCACCGAGCCGGATCGATCCGCCGCATGACGCAAGAAAACACCCTTCTATTTGCTCGGAGCGGACTAAAGGGCCTTCCAAATCTCTGGGACGCCGCCGCGCTCATTCTGGTGTTGGGCGTGCTCGTTCTGATGAGCTATGGCTCGCGTGGCATGACCGTGCCGCTGAACGCGCCGGAAACCGCGGACTTGTCGCTCGATTACTGGCAACTGCCTTATTACGGCCTGCGCACCACCTTGCGCATGTTCGCGGCGATCATCCTTTCGCTGATTTTCACTTTCACCTATGCGACCATAGCGGCGAAGAGCCGCCGCGCCGAGATGGTTCTGATTCCGCTGCTCGACGTGTTGCAGTCCGTGCCGATCCTCGGCTTCCTTTCCTTCACGGTGACGTTTTTCCTGGGGCTGTTTCCCGGCTCGACCCTTGGCGCGGAAGGCGCGGCGATTTTCGCGATTTTCACCAGCCAGGCTTGGAACATGGCCTTCTCCTTCCATCAGTCGCTGCGCAGCGTGCCGCGCGATCTGGAGGAGGTCGCGGCGAGCTTTCAACTGACGCCCTGGCAAAAATTCTGGCAGCTGGAAACGCCGTTCGCCATGCCCGGCCTCATCTGGAACATGATGATGTCGATGTCGGGCGGCTGGTTCTTCGTGGTCGCCTCCGAGGCGATTTCGGTCGGCGACGTCAATGTGCGCCTGCCGGGCGTCGGCTCATATCTCGCCCTCGCCATCGACAACAGGCGAATCGATTGCGTGCTCGCGGCGGTGGTCGCCGTCGCCTTGATCATTCTGGCCTATGATCAATTGCTGTTTCGCCCGATCGTCGCCTTCGCCGACAAATTTCGCGTCGAGCTGACGGCCTCGCAGACGCAGGCCGAATCCTGGGTGCGCGATCTGTTCCTGCGCACCCGCTGGCTGCGTCATTTGATGCGTCATCCGGCGGAATTGATGCAACGCGTCTCAATGCTCGCCTTGCGGCTGCCGACGGTCAATCGCGGCGGCGAGGAAAACCCGAAGATCGCGCTGACCATCGATCTCGTCTGGTTCACGATCATCGGCGCGCTGCTGTTCATGTCGGTGACCCTCGTCATCCAATTCGTGGGGACCGGGGTCGACATGGCGGAAGTCGAGACCGTCGCGAAGCTCACCTTCTACACATTCTTGCGGGTGATGGCGCTGATCGCGGTGGCGAGCCTGATATGGGTGCCGATCGGCGTATGGATCGGCCTGCGCCCCCACATCGCCGAGAAAGCTCAGCCGCTCGCCCAGTTTCTCGCGGCCTTCCCGGCCAATGTGCTGTTTCCGATCGCCGTCATCGGTATTCTGCGCTTCCACCTTAACCCCGACATCTGGCTGTCCGTGCTGATCGTCTTCGGCACTCAATGGTATATCGCCTTCAACGTGATCGCCGGCGCGAGCGCCTTCCCCAACGATCTGCGCGAGGCGTCGGAGAATTTCGGGATCAAGGGCTGGACCTGGTGGAAAAGCGTGATCCTGCCGGCCATCTTCCCGTATTACATCACCGGCGCGATCACCGCCTCGGGCGGCTCCTGGAACGCATCCATCGTCGCCGAATATGTGAAATGGGGCGACGACCATGTGACGGCGCATGGCGTCGGCGCCTATATCGCCAAGGCGACCGCCGACGGCGATTTCCCCAAGATCGTCCTGGGCGTCGCGGCCATGAGCATCGTCGTCATTCTGGTCAACCGCCTGTTCTGGCGCCAGCTTTCCGCCTTCGCGGAGCGCCGCCTGCGGCTTTTGTGAGGTTTTCATGGCCACTCCCCCGACTCCGGCGCAACTGCTCACGATCGACAATGTCTCGCAGGTCTATGGCCGCGGCGGCGACAAGAGCGCCGTCGTGCTCGATAAAATCTCGCTCGAACTGAACGAGGGCGAAATCGTCGGCCTGCTCGGGCGTTCGGGCTGCGGCAAATCCACGTTATTGCGCATCGTCTCCGGGCTTAACCGCCCATCGAGCGGCGAGGTGATCTATCGCGGCGAGAAAGTCGCGGGTCCGGTCGACGGCGTCGCCATGGTGTTCCAGAGCTTCGCGCTGTTTCCCTGGCTCACGGTGCTGGCCAATGTGGAGCTGGGTCTGCGCGCCAAGGGCGTGCCCGAGCCGGAAGCGCGCCGGCGCGCCTTGCAGGCCATCGACATCATCGGCCTCGACGGCTTCGAGAACGCCTATCCCAAGGAAATCTCCGGCGGCATGCGCCAGCGCGTCGGATTCGCCCGCGCGCTCGTGGTGGCCCCCAGCATATTGCTGATGGACGAGCCCTTCTCCGCCCTCGACGTGCTCACCGCCGAGACGCTGCGCACCGACCTGCTCGATCTGTGGGTCGAGGGACGCATGCCGATCAAATCGATCTTGATGGTCACGCACAACATCGAGGAAGCGGTGCTGATGTGCGACCGCATCGTCGTGCTGTCCTCCAATCCCGGCCGCATCGCCGCCGAGATCAAGGTCGGTCTGCAACATCCGCGCAACCGGCTCGATCCCGAGTTCCGCCAGCTCGTCGATCAGATCTACGCGCTGATGACCCGCCGCGCCGACATGGCCAAGGCCAGCCCCGGCGCCTTCCCTGGCCTCGGCATGGGCATGGCGCTGCCGACCGTCTCGACCAACACGCTCGCGGGCATGATCGAGGAGGTCGCCGC
>JBAWEN010000505.1:0-7300 GCA_049591215.1 Methylocystis sp.
TCGACCGCGACGGCATCGCCGTGCGCGCCGGCCATCATTGCGCCCAACCGATCCTGCGCCGCTTCGGCCTCGAGGCCACCGTCCGCCCATCGCTCGCCTTCTACAACACATGCGCCGACGTCGACGCATTGGTCGCCGCGCTGCTCAGATTGCAGAGCGGACAGGCGCGGTTCGATTAATCGCGCCGGCGGTGCGCGAGAACGGCGCCACGCTTATATGCCGCCGCCGTTGTCGAAGATTTCGGTATGCGCTTTCGCCTGGGTGACGTTGGTTCCCGGCGCCACGCCATGCGTCAGCCAGACATTGCCCCCAACGGAGGAGCCTCTGCCGATGGTGATTCTGCCCAGAACCGTCGCGCCGGCGTAAATCACCACTTCGTCCTCGATGATCGGATGTCGCGCGCGGCCTTTGACCAGGACGCCGTTCTCGTCCAACTCGAAACGCTTGGCCCCCAAGGTGACAGCCTGATAGAGCCGCACACGCCGGCCAATGATCGCTGTCTCGCCGATGACGACTCCGGTTCCGTGATCGATGAAAAAACCCTCGCCGATCTCGGCGCCCGGATGAATATCGATGCCGGTCTGGGAATGAGCGATCTCCGAGACGATCCGCGCCAGCATCGTGACGCCCAGTCGGTAAAGCTGATGAGCGAGGCGATGACGAATGACCGCCGCGACGCCCGGATAGCAAAATACGATCTCATCATGGCTTTTGGCGGCCGGATCCCCCTCGAAAGCGGCGCGGATGTCGGTGTCGAGCAGCGCGCGGACCTTGGGCAGATCCAAAATGAATTCCCTGGTGATCTCGGTCGCGCGCCGCTCCAGATCGGCGGGCGTTTCGTCCCCATCGCGCGAGAAAAGCAAAAGCTCGCGTCGCACTTGCTCGTCGAGTGATTGCGACGTCGCATCGAGAGTCTTTGCGATGAAGACGTCGAGGTCGCTTGCCCGCAGTCCTGGCGGACCAAAATGCCGGGGATAAATCACCGAGACCAGTTTGTCGACAATATCGAACATCGCGTCGCGCGACGGCAATTCGGGCAAGGGACCGCCTTGATAACGCCTCTTCTGCGACGCGGCGCGGAGTTTGCGCAACTCCAGGACGACGCCGTCGATATGCGTTCGTTCGCCCGCGTCGGGTCTCAACTCGATCAGTTGGCTCATGCCGCCAGCCCTTGTCATTGCCCCGTTCCACGGAGTCGTCTAATATTTTCTATAGAACTAGTAATCTAATGCGGCCGCGACCACAAGCGCGTTGTTCGAAAAGGCGCTCCCGATCACCCCGCGTGCGAAGACGAGGCCGCCGCAAGCCTCGGCCGCCGCGACGAAGCCGCGATCGCCGCCGCCCTCGCGCAAGGCGGCCTCATCCGCCTCTTCGATACGATGAGAAGCGATGGCCGCGGTTCTCGGTCCGCGGCGCGCCGCGATCAGGAACTCCTCGACGGCGGCGCCCGGACCGGCGACGAGCGTCTCGACCGATCCGTCGCGGCGGTTGCGCACCCAGCCGTCGAGATGCAGCCGTCCGGCCTCGCGGGCGACGAAAACGCGATAGCCGACGCCCTGCACGGCGCCTTCGACGAGAATGCGAGCGATGCGTGTTTGCGTGATCGCCATGTTTTCCTCAACTAACCGGACGGACGACGTTCTCTCGCGTCAAACGAGGTAGTAAAGCCTGTCCCTTTGCGCGGAGGCTCGCGGCGTCAAGCGCTCGCGAATGGCCCGTATGGCGGCCAAGGTGGCGGAATCCTCGTCGGCGCCCTGCGCGAACACGTGATTTTTCGGCAGCCACGCGAAAAAGTTCAGACGCAGAAAGGAGTCGAGAAGATCGGGCTGTATTCCCGCGAGCCAGACGGTGACATTTTGACCCTGGGCGTGTTTGAGGAAGTGTTCGAAATGTTCGAGCGCCACCACATCGGGATGACGCACGCGTTTGAGACGCAGCATGACATGCTCGATCGCCGCGTCACGGGCGCGACGCAAAACTTGCTCGAAGGCGCGATCGAGTTCGGCGCCCGCGCCGAAGAACAACTCTCCTTCCAGATCATAAAGCAGGAAGCCCTCATTAGGCGGATCGGACCGCTGCCTTTCTCGCACGACCTCGCGGTCATCGATCACGAGTTCGATCGCCTTGAGTTTCGCGGCGCGCGGAATGAACAACAGGATCGAGATGGCGACGCCGATCAATATGGCCTGATCGAGTCCGAAGGCCAGGGCCGAAAACGCGGTCACGAGGACGACGCCGGCGTCCATTCGCGTCGCGCGCAGCGTGAAGGCTAGCCGCTTCAAATCGATCAGCCGCGCGGCGGTCAGCAACAGCATCGCCGCCAAAGCCGCCTTGGGCACGTAACGCGCGAGCGGCGCGAGGCCAAGCACGGCGATGGCGACGAAGGCCGCGGTAAGCACGCCGGAGAGGCGCGTCGCCGCGCCGGCTTGGAAATTGATCGCCGATCGCGACAGCGAGCCAGATCCGGGCAGGCACTGAAAGAAGCCGCCGGTCAGATTGGCGACACCCTCGGCGAGGCATTGGCGATTGAAATCGAGCGGTTGGCGCGTCTGAAAAGCAATGGACTTGGCGATCGCCAGCGCCTCCAGCAGCCCAAGGAAAGCGATGGCGGCGGCGTCGGGGGCAAGATCCAGGAACCAGCCGAGCTTCACCGCCGGAATATGCGGTGTCGGCAGACTGCTCGGCACCGCGCCGGCGACGCCAATCGCGGTCTTGCCATCAAGACCGGGCGTGGTCCAGCCGGCGAGATAGGCGCCGGCGCCGACGATGACGAGAACGGCCAGCATGTCGAATTGCGGCCATTTTTTTCGTCGCACGACGCCGCGAAAGAACACCGCCAGCGCCAGCGTCACCGTCGTGGCGACGACCGCCTTGAGGTTGATCGCGTCGCCCGCCGTCAGCGTCAGCCACAGGCGATGCAGCACATGCTGCGCGCCCGTGCCCTTTTCGCGAAGGCCGAGCGCGTTGCCGATCTGCCCGATCGCCAACAGCAGCGCCGCCGCGCTCATGAAACCGAGGATCACCGATTCCGAAATGTAGCGGGTGAGATCGCCGAGACGAAAAACCGCGATGAAAATCTGGATGGAGCCCACCATCACGCCGAGCAGAAACATCGCCTCCGTCGCCTCGACGCGCTGCTCGGAATCGAAGATTGAAAGGGCGCTGAACACGACGAGCGAGATCGCGCTGGTGGGACCGTTGATGAGATGCGAGGACGAACCAAACACGGAGGCGACGGCGGTGACGAGAATCGCGGAATAGAGACCGTAGCGAGGGTCCACCCCCGCGAGCAGCGCGTAGGCCATGCCCTGCGGCAGGGAAATCGCGGCGACCGTCAGACCCGCCACGAGATCGCGGCGAAACTCGGCCTGGCTATAGTCGATCTTGAAGGTCATTTGCGCCGCGATCCGATGATTAAGTCGATGACGCCGTTCTCGGCGAAGAATTTCTCATTGGCGTCGTCCCAGTCCCGGGCGATGTCGGTGATCGGCGCGAGAGTCAGCGGGTGAAACGCCACGCCCGCCTTGCGCGCGGCATAGGGCTTGTAGGGACGATAGCCGAGGCGCGCGATGGTTTCCTGCGCCTCGTCGCTAAACAGGAAGCCAAGATAGGCCCTCGCGTCGTCCAGTTCGCCGTCCCGCGCGACGGCCGCGTCGACCCAGGCGACATAGGGTTCGGCGAGGATGCTGACGGGGGGATAGACAATCTCCAATTTGCCGTTGGAATCGGCGACCTCGCGCAGCGCCTCGTTCTCCCAGGTCAGATGGACATCGCCGATTTCCTGGATCGCAAAACTGATGGCGGCGCCGCGCGCGCCCTCTTCGAGCGCGGGAACGTGCTGATAGAGCGATTGCAGATAGGCGCGCGCCTCGTCGTCATTTCCGCCGCGAGTGACGACAGCCGCCCACGCGGCGAGCGCCGCGAGCTTGCCATTGCCCGACGTTCGCGGGTCCGGCGTGACGACTTCGAGACCGGGCGCCAGAAGATTAGGCCAATCCCTGACGTGATGCGGATTGCCGCGACGCACCACGAATACGATGGTCGAGGTGTAGGGCGATGAACGGTTTGGCAGCCTGTCGACCCAGTTCGGCGCGATCAGCCCGCGTTTTCGCAATCCGTCGACGTCGGTGAAAAGGCCGAGCGTAACGACATCGGCGGGTTGCTCACCGCTGACGATCCTTCGAGCCTGCCGCGAGGAGCCGCCATGTGATTGCGCGATGACGATATGACGCCCTGTCTCTTTCTCGTAAGCCGCGACAAAGAGCGGGTTCAACGCTTGATAGAGCTCGCGGGTCGGATCATAGGAAACATTGACGAGTCGATGCGCGGCGTCGCCCGGAGCGTTCTTGAGCGCGATTAGCGACAGGCCGGCAATGGCGGCGGCGGCGCCGCCATTGAGCAAGTTTCGCCAGCGCGTCATGCCGCTCTCTCGTTTTTCGTCACCTTGATTTGCGGCGCCTTAGCGCGCGGCGCGTTTGGCGGATACGGAAGCGCCCACCGCCAGATAGTAGCCCACGCCCCGCGCCGTTCTGATCGCGCTGGCGTGACCCGCGGAGCTGAGCGCCTTGCGCAATCGGCCGATCTGCACGTCGACGGTGCGCTCGTCGATATCAGCGCCGCGGCCCCATACGAAATCGCGCAGCTGCGCGCGCGAAAAAACATGCCTCGGCTTGCCCATCAAACAGAGAAGGATCGAAAATCCGCGCTTTGGGAGCTTGATTTCATTTCCAGACCGCCACAGACGGCGCGTCGGGACATCAACTTCGATGTCCCCCTGAGCGAGGACCGCGCGCGTCGCCGTTCTATGCGCGGACAATGCGCCCGCCTGGCGCTGAAAGCCTCGCGTCCTTCCGCTAAACTCCGAGGCTTGAAACTCGTCGCGAATGGCGTTGGTGCGAGCCGTTGGCATTGCATTCCTCCCGGCGTCGCCGAAGGCAACGTCTCTATTACTGGCTTGGTTAATCGATTGGGTCTGCTTCAGTGATCCTAGCGCGCCCAGCCAGGCGGACTATATCGATCAGGCAGGCCTGGCGACTTAGTCTACATAGTTGACGAACCTAGTCAACTAATACGCTTATTTTTGCGCGCCCCCGCGCCGGTCGTTTGAAATCGCGACCGCCCGTGGGCGGCCGCTTTCGCCAAGGAAAACCAAGTTGAGTTACTGGGCTTGCGCCGCCTTCTGACCGATCGCCGCGCGCAAATCATCGAGCGTCACGACGCGCGGACCATGCAGCGCGGCGACTTGCGCCACGTCGAGCTTCAGTTTCACGATATTGTCGAAGAGATTCACGCTATAGGGGTTCGGCGAGGCCGGCGGAGGCGCGTTGGCCGCGGTCGGCGTATAGGCGTCCGCCTCGATCAAAATCCGCTCGGCGGGCAGATAGACGAGGCCCAGATCGTCGCTATGGCCGCTGCCGGCGATCCGGTGCAGTTCGATCTTGCGGGCGCCGTCCGTCAGCTCGTAATTCTCGGCGTAGGTCTCGAATTTCGCGGGCTTCTTCGACTTCGACAGCAGATCCGGAACCAGCGTGCGCGGAGCCGCCCAGGCCTTTTCGAAATAGGGCTTGTCGCTCTCATGCGCGACGATCGTGGCGCCGGCGTCGACGAAGGTGCGCAATCCGCCGGAGTGGTCGAAATGCACATGGCTGGCGACGACATATTTGATCGGCTTGTTCGGGATGATTTCCTTGATCTTCGCGATCAGGGCGAGCGAACGCTCCTCGTTGAGCGGCGCCTCGACCAGCACGACGTGGTCGCGCTGTTCGATCGCCACGCTGTGATGCGTGCCGCCAGTCAGATAATAAACGCCCTCGGCCAGCTTATTGACCGCGACGACGGGCGCCGTCGGCTTGGCGTCCGCTACGTTTTGCGGAACCGCGGCGTCCACCGCCGGGTTCAGCTTCACATCGACGATGGTGAGATCGAGAATGGGATGTTCGCCTTCGATGCGAAGGACGCGCGAGGGAAACCGGACGCCGCCGAAGGCCTTGTAGTCGCTGAACGTCGTTTCCACGAGCGTGTCGCCGAGCACTGGCGTGTCGATCCAGGTGCGCACCTTTTCGACTTCGTTCCTGGCGTTGATCACGCCGACATAATGATATTTGCCGCCAAGCGTGAAGGACACTTCCACGTCTTCGCCCGCGGCCCGCGACGTAGCGTTGTTGGCGACAGCGGCCCTGAGAAAGCCCTGCGGCGTGGACCAGATTTCCGCGGTGCGCTCTTCCACCGCGGCGAGTTGCGGCGTCGCGACGGGCGCCGATCCCGGCGCCGCGCCCTGCGGGATTCCGAAATTCCATGCCGCCGGGCCGCTCACATAGGCGTCGATCTTCTGCTCGACCGGAGCCGGGCGCTGACGGCCCTGTTCCACGAACTGCTTGCGGACAATCCGCACGCGCGCGGCGGGGACGGCGTAGTCGATGTCGGCGGAATAGCTGCTGACGTCAAAGCGCGGCCAGGGCAGCGTGGGGTTGGGGGCCTGGCCGAACTGGAACCATTGTCCCGAGCCGGAAAATTCGATGGACTTGACGTCGGCCGCGCCCAGCGCGCTCGCGGCTTCCTGCAAGGAGGCCGCTTGCGCGGAAGACATCGCCATGGTCGCGGCCAATGTCAGGCCTCGAAGGGTCGTGTTCGTTATCTGCATTAGGCTTCCTCGCTTTGGTTTAATCATACTAACTTACTAGATATTATCACGCGGGAAACGCGCGTCAAGTCTTCCGTGGGATTTAGCGGATCGAGTTGGCGACGACGTTGGATTGGGCTCGACGTCTCCCGTTTTGGCGGCGCAAATCGTGGTGTTTCGACTCCATCGGCGCGCTGGCCCGAATCAGGCCAAAACGAAGAAAGCAGCGGGCGCCCGCGAGATGAGGGGGATTGGCCGCTCGACCGCCATCGCGGATTAATTTCTATAATTATAATATGATATTCGGCAAAATGGCTGGCGACACGCGAGCATGTGTCGCCAGCCTGGAGAACCGGCGGTCCGCCGCGCGCTTTACTTCAAGCGGGCCTGAATTTTCTGCAGACCGGCGAGCGCATATTGCTCGTCCTTGTCGGAGCCGCGCGCGCCGCCGACGCCGATCACGCCGACGATCTCGTCATTGACCTTGATGAGGACGGCTCCGGCGCGGGCGAGGTAGGCCGGGTTAGCCGCGACCTTATCGGCGAGGGTCTTGTCCGTCTTGACCTGCTCGGCGAGCGCGCCCGAGGCCTCCTTGAAGGCCAAGGCGGCCTGCGCCTTGAAATTGCTGTTCTGGACAGCGCGCGGACCAACGCCGTCGGAGACCAGCACGGCCTTCAACAC
>JBAWEN010000506.1:0-2951 GCA_049591215.1 Methylocystis sp.
GGATCGACGTGCGTTGCATGGCCGATCTCGCCGACGTCTGCGGCGGTTTTCGCGCGCGGCATGGGCGGGGAATGCGCGTCGCGACGAAATATGTGAACATCACGCGCCGATATTTTAAAGAGCACGGAATCGCCGATTATCGCATCGTCGAGAGCTCCGGCGCCACCGAGGGCGCGCCGGCGGCGGGCTCGGCCGATCTCATCGTCGACATCACCACGACCGGCGCGACGCTAAAGGCCAACGCGCTCAAAACCCTCGACGACGGCGTGATCTTGCGTTCGCAGGCCAATCTCGTGGCGTCGCTGGCGGCGCCCTGGAGCGAGGCGGCGCGCGAGGCCGCGCGAATCATCCTGTCGCGCATCGCCGCCGAGGAAGAAGCACGGACGACGCGCGAATTGCGCGTGAAGCTCGGCGACGTCAGCGACAAGCTGTTGCGTAAGGCCGAGACGAAATTCGGCGCGCTCCTGCGCGAGCGCGGCGCGGGCAGCCTGCTGGTGTTCGACGCGCCGGCGAACAGAGTCGCGCCTTTCGCCGACTGGCTGATCGGGCATGGCGCGCGGACGGTGACGAGCGGCCGGCTCGATTATGTCTTCCGGGCGGACAATGAACTTTGGACGCGCCTCTCGGCGCGGCTCGGCGGCGGCTAACGGGCGACGCGACATGGGGTCGGATCGCCTCGTGCTTGTGAATGACGGCGAGTCGCCGCGGCGCGGCCCGGAACATCCGCGCGTCCGAGCGGCGAGCGCAAAAAAAAGCGCGCGCCCCGAGGGTCGCGCGCCGTTATAGTCCTGCTTCCGATCAGAAGCCGGCGCGGATGACCAGTTTGGTGCCTTCGCAAGGCGCGGTGCCATAGAGCCCCTTGCTCTGCTGTCCACCAGCCTTGGGGGTTTGGCCCGTCCACACGCAGCCTTTTTTGCCATCGGAGCGGTCCGACATCGTGATGGTGTAGACGCCATCCTTGACGGTGCCTTCGACCTTATAAGTGACCGGGCTGCCGTTGGTGGCCTCCAACTCGGCCTTGCCGGAGAGTTTGTCGCCCGCGACATCCACGGTCCAGTGGCCCTGGGCGTTCTTGATGCCGACGGAGTTTTCCTCGGTGATGTTCCAGTTTTGAGTTTCGGCCATCGCCGAAGCGCCGAGCGAGAGTAGAGCCGCGACCGTCGCGAGAGTAAGCTTATGCATCGTTTCCTCCGATAGTTGTTTTCCCGAGCAATTTTGCGCGGGATATTTACGCACCCACCTATAGACTCAGTCTAAATCCATCCGAATGGACGCGAGGGGTCCGATCAAATGAACCTTTAGCGAGACAACGTAACGGATTTACGGCGGCGGGCGTATTGCGACGCCGCCTGTTCGCAAATCCATTTATTAACCGCCTCGGTTATGAGGGCGGCCGCTGTTTTTTGCAAAATCACGGGTCTCCCCGCGTTTTGCAACACGCGCCGAGCCGCCGTGACCACGGCCCCCGCGCCGCGCCGATATTCGAGCATGCCCGCGCTGGCGGGCGTTGGCGAGGAAGTCGATATTCCAGGAGATATGGTCGGCCCCCCCGAGCAGCAACCCCGCGCCGACCACCAGCGCGTAAGGCGTAAGAAAAGTCTGCAAAATCCCGGTTCGTCTCGACGCGTCCGCTGGGAAGGCCATCTCGATGCGAATACAGGAGTCATTGGCCTTCGCGGCGGTTAAGGACGCGTCGCCCGTCAGGCCGCGGCCATCCCGCCACGGCTCATGCGAGCTTCTCTATCAGAGCGGCGCGCGTCTCGTCAAATTGTGCATCGAGCCGGTCCATTGAATCGTCTCGCGCGCGGGCGCGGCGGCGTTCGCGCTTGCGGCGGCGGTTGGAAGCGGTAAATGTAAGCTGCGCTCGGCGCGGCGCCGGCGCCGACAATGGACCGTTTCATGACAGGATCTCTCGCCGGCAAAACGCTGTTCATCACCGGCGCCAGCCGGGGCATTGGGCTCGCCATCGGCCTTAGAGCCGCGCGGGACGGCGCCAATGTCGCCATCGCCGCGAAAAGCGTCGAGCCGCAAGCAAAGCTCCCCGGCACCATTTTCACGGCGGCGCGCGAGATCGAGGCGGCTGGCGGACGCGCCTTGCCGCTCGCCTGTGACATCCGCTTCGAGGAACAGGTCGCGCTCGCGGTGGCGGCGACGGCCAAGCAATTTGGCGGGATCGACATTCTCGTCAACAACGCCAGCGCGATCGACCTGCGCGGGATCGAGTCGCTGGAGATGAAGCGCTACGATCTCATGCAGCAGATCAACGGCCGCGGCGCCTATCTGTGCGCGAAGCTGGCGCTGCCGCATCTGAAGAAGGCCGCCAATCCACATATTCTCACGCTGTCGCCGCCGCTCGACATGAACCCCAAATGGTTCGCGCCCAATCTCGCCTACACCATCGCGAAATATGGGATGAGCCTGGTGACGCTGGGTCTTTCGCGCGATCTCGCTGGAGCCGGCGTCGCGGTCAATTCGCTGTGGCCGGAGACGGCCATCGCCACCGCGGCGGTCGGCAATCTCCTGGGCGGCGAGGCGGCGCTGCGCCACGCGCGCAAGCCCGAGATCGTCGGCGACGCCGCGCACGCGATTTTTTCGCGCGCGGCGCGGAGCTGCACCGGCAATTTCTTCATCGACGCGGCCGTGCTGCGCGAGGAGGGCGTCAAGGATTTCAAGCACTATGCGGTCGACCCGAGCGTCGACGCCTTGCTCGACTTTTTTCTCGACGCGCCGCTCAGCGAAGGCGTGAGCAAGACGGGGTTTCATCCCGCCGGTTGACGCCTCACGCCAGCGACGCGGCGCCGAGATAGAGCGTATAAATCCCCACCAGAGCGACCAGCGCCCCCGACACATAAGGCGCGCGCGCCGCGAAGGCGTCGAAGCCCTTCCAGCGCGCCTGGACATGGCGCAGGCTCAGCGCGGCGGCGACGCCGACGAGGACCATGGTGATGGCG
>JBAWEN010000507.1:0-2527 GCA_049591215.1 Methylocystis sp.
CCGTGGTGTAGCCGGCGCGATGCGCCATTTCGACGGCGGCGAGCGTCTCGGTCAGCGTGCCGATCTGGTTGACCTTGACCAGCAGCGAATTGGCGACGCCCTGCTTGATGCCCTCCGAAAGTATCTCGACATTGGTGACGAAAATATCGTCGCCGACGATCTGAACCGTCTTGCCGATCTTGTCGGTCAGCAGCTTCCAGCCCGCCCAATCGTTCTCGGCCATGCCGTCTTCGATCGAGACGATGGGATAAGACGCGGCCAGCTTGGCGAGATAGTCGACCTGCTGCTCGACCGAGCGGGTCACTTTCTCGCCGGTGTAGACATATTTGCCGTCCTTGAAGAACTCCGACGCGGCGGCGTCGGTGGCGAGGCACACGTCGACGCCCGGCTTGAAACCCGCCGTTTCGATGGCCTTCATGATGAAGTCGAGCGCGGCTTCGGCGGAAGGCAGATTCGGCGCGAAGCCGCCTTCGTCGCCCACCGCCGTGTTGAACCCGCCCTTTTTGAGCGCGCTCTTCAGCGTATGGAAAATTTCCGCGCCCCAGCGGATCGCGTCGGCGACGTTTTCGGCGCCGACGGGCATGACCATGAATTCCTGGAAATCGATGGGATTGTCGGCATGGGCGCCGCCATTGATGATGTTCATCATCGGCGTCGGCAGAATGCGCGCCTGCGTGCCGCCGATGTAGCGATAGAGCGGCAGGGCGGCCGCGTCGGCGGCGGCCTTGGCGACGGCGAGCGACACGCCGAGAATGGCGTTGGCGCCGAGCCGCGATTTGTTGAGCGTGCCGTCGAGTTCGATCATCGCCTCGTCGACCGCCACCTGCTCCTCGGCCTCGAAGCCGAGCAGCGTGCCGGCGATCTCGCCATTGACGCTTTCGACCGCGCCGAGAACGCCCTTGCCCTGGTAGCGCTCGGGGTCGCCGTCGCGCTTTTCGACGGCTTCGCGCGTTCCCGTCGAGGCGCCCGAGGGCACGGCGGCGCGGCCAAAGGAGCCGTCCTCCAGCGTCACATCGACCTCGATCGTGGGATTGCCGCGCGAATCGAGAATTTCGCGGGCGTGGATGTCAATGATCTCGGTCATGAAGGAGCCTCACTTTGCTGCGGCGCGGGAGTTACGCGCCTTTTAGCCCGATTGGCCGGCGCGGGAAAGCGGGGAATGCCGCGAGGCCGTGGATTTGGAGTTTTGGACTGGGCGGGCGGTTTGATCGCGGCGATCATTCACATCTTGTCGTCTTGAAACCTCGCCTCGAAGTCCTGCCCACCATAGAATACGCCTTCAACCAGAACGACTTCTTTCGTGACGACAAAGGCGATGGTCGCTCGACGCTCGAAACCCGTGGTCCGCAAGCCGGGTAAAAGGTCGTCCCGGGCTTGACCGCGCAACGGAAAAGTCGCGAATCCCATGCGGAAGGCGACGATACGAGCGACATAGGCGTCCGCCAGACCTTCGCTCATCCTTCCGGCGATGAAATCGTGCAGAGCGTCCAAATGACGTTCCGCCTGCGGCGTGAAAACAACGCGCACGAATCGCCGCTACCGGCGCGCCGCGCGGCGGGCCTTGATGCGACCGAGAATCGCCTCCGCCGGAACCCCCTTCGAGGGATCGGCGAGATATTCGCGATGACCGGCGACGACTTCCTCGCGCAGCCATTTTTCGACTGCCGTATCGCGTTCGAGCAGCGCCCGCACCCCATCGCGCATGACCTCGCTGACCGACGCATATGCGCCCGACTTGATCTTGCCTTCGACGGCTTCGGCCATTTCAAGCGGAAGCGTGATGCTGAATTGCTGGGTGGTTCTCATGGCGGGCGATCCGGGGAATCTATCTTAAAATAGCAGATGATGGGATTGAATCCTACTGCTACGCGACGCCGGAAAAAATTCGTAAAAGGGGAAATAAACACCGTGTTTAGGTCGCGCTGTTAACTCCAAGCTAACCAGTCACGGGAGGGCGAAACGGATTTAGCAACGATCGCCGCCCACCCTTGACGCCCGCGCCCGCGCGCCTCTAACTCCCCACATGACCAAGACCCACCAAGGCGCCGCGCTGCTCGGCCAGAAATCGTCGCTTCCGGCTTCGCCCGACGAGGCCGAACTCGATATCGTGCCCAATCCGCACCCAGGCGAGAGCTATCTCGTGCGCTTCGCCGCGCCGGAGTTCACCTCGCTGTGCCCGGTCACGGGACAGCCGGACTTCGCGCATATCGTGATCGATTACGTTCCCGGCGAATGGCTCGTCGAATCGAAATCGCTGAAGCTTTATCTAGCGAGCTTTCGCACCCACGGCGCCTTTCACGAGGACTGCACGATGCGGATCGCCCTCGATCTAAAAAGCGCGCTCGCGCCAAAGTGGCTGCGCATCGGCGCCTATTGGTATCCGCGCGGCGGCATTCCGATCGACGTGTTCTGGCAGACCGGAGCGCCGCCCGAGGGGCTGTGGCTGCCCGATCAGGGCGTGCCGCCCTATCGCGGGCGCGGGTAAGCGCGCTCGCGGTTTTTTTTAAGGCGTCGCGTCAGGCCGCGC
>JBAWEN010000508.1:0-6990 GCA_049591215.1 Methylocystis sp.
GGCTCGACCGACGGCGTTGCGGACGGCTTTCGACTGTCGACGCCGTCGCCCAAGGCGTCCAGGACGCGGTCGAGCCAAGCGCTGGGAGTCTCCTCGTCGTCGGGCTCGCAATCGCCGCGGTCGACGATCCGACGCGCGCCGAGCTCCGCCAGGCGTGCGTCGAGCTTGCGGCCGAATCCGCAAAACTGGTCGTAGCTGGAATCCCCGAACGCGAGAACGGCGAACCGCAAAGACGCCAGGGAGGGCGCCGCGGCCTCGGACAGGGCGTTCCAGAACGCCGAGCCGTTGTCGGGCGGATCTCCGTCGCCAAAGGTGCTCGCCGCCACCAAGGCGATTGAGGCGTTGGCGAGGTCAGTTAGGCTGGCGTTCTCCATGCAGACGAGGCGGGTCGGATAGTCCTCGGCCCGTAGCCGGCGCTCGCAACGCTTGACGGTTTCTTCGGTGTTGCCGGTTTGGGAGGCCCACAAGATCAGGACCTCCAAACGTTCGGGCCTCGCCGTGGCCTCGGCGGCCATGATCGGAACGGGCCACGGCGCTCCGATTCCCGGGGGGCTCGATCCAGGCGCGAGCGGGCTTGCGCCTGGCGCGGCGGTTCGGGAGAAGAGGCCCGCCAGCAAACCATTCAGATAGTGGCGCTTATCCGTGTCCATCGGCGCGGTCGCCGGCAGCACGGGGACGGCGCCAGTCGCTGAGCCATCAGAACGCAGCGCGGCGAGGAAGCCCTGGAGGTAAAGGTGGTCGTCGGGCCCCAGCGGGGGGGCGCCTCCCGACTCCACACCGACGAGCTGGGCGAACACCTCGACCGCGGCGCTGGGCGTCGCCAGCGTACGGACGACGGGGGCGACCTCCACCGTCGCCACGGCGCCGCGCTCGGTCACAACGGCTTCGGATCGCGCGGCGACCGCCGCGAACTCGCGCGCCGGAGCCGTGCTCGAAACAGCCGGTTCGTCCGTGTCCGCGGGGGCTGCCTCCAAAGGCCCGCCGACACGAGTCAAGGCGACAGCGCTGAACTTGAACTCCGGCTGCAACGACACCGGATCAACGGCGTCGCTCGTAACCGCGTTGATCGCCAAGTCATCACCGAAGACATCGCTCCAATGAAACGGCGCGAAACAGGTTCCCGGCCGGACCCGATCGGTGACAGCGGCCGGCAACACCGCCCGTCCCCGCCGAGAGCGGATCTCAATCCGGTCCTTGTCGGCGACGCCGAGGGCGCGGGCGTCGTCAGGATGCAGCTCTACGAAGGGACCGGGATTCAGCTTGTTGAGCGTAGCGACCTTTCCCGTCTTGGTTAGCGTGTGCCACTGATGCTGCAGGCGGCCGGTGTTGAGCACGAAGGGGAAGTCGGCGTCGGGCATCTCCGCGGGAGGCATGTGGGGCCGCGGCAGGAAGAACGCTTTGCCGCGCTCGGTGACGAAGGCGATCTCGGGCCGGCGTCCGTCCTCCTCAATGCGCAGGGACTGGCTGACGCCGTCGTTGAGGTAGCGGATCGGATTGCGGTCGCTCGCGGCCTCCGGGGCGATCGGCCATTGAAGCGGGGTCTCCGCCAGCTTCGCGTGGCTGGCGCCGCGGACGTCGTAGCCGGTCTTCGGATTCCAGAACTGGCGAATCTCCTCGAACACCTCGGCGGCCGACTCGTAGGCGAATGCGCGCCCGTAACCCATCTCGCGGGCGACCCGGGCGATGATCGCCCAGTCCGGCAACGCCTCCCCGGGCGGTTCCACCGCCTTGCGCATCAGCGTCATGTTCCGTTCGGAGTTGATCATCACTCCCTCGGCCTCGGCCCAGAGAGCGCCCGGCAAGACGATGTCGGCGTAGGCGTTGGTCTCGGTCTCGAGATAGGCGTCCTGGGTGATCACCAGCTCGCAAGCTTCGAGGCCGGCGATCACCTTCTTGCGGTTGGGCGCGCTGGCGACCGGGTTGGTGCAGATGATCCAGCAGGCCTTGATCTTGCCGGCGACCATGTTCTCGAACATCGCCACCGTCCCGCTGCCCGCCTCTGGACGGAGCGTCCCGGCCGCTATCCCCCAGGCCTGTTCGACGTAAGCGCGGTCATCGGCGCTCATGGTCGAGCGCTGCCCGGGCAGGCCCGGTCCCATGTAGCCCATCTCGCGCCCGCCCATCGCGTTGGGCTGGCCGGTCAGGGAGAAGGGACCGCTGCCGGGGCGACAGATTTTCCCGGTCGCTAGATGCAGATTGCAGATCGCATTGGTGTTCCAGGTCCCATGGGTGCTCTGATTGAGGCCCATGGTCCAGCAGCTCATCCACGCCGGGGCGTCGCCGATCCACTCGGCCGCCTTCCGGATGTCGGCCTCGGCGAGGCCCGTCAGCTCCGCCACTCGCGCCGGGGGATAGTCGGCCAGGAACGCCGGCATGGCCTCCCACCCTTCGGTGAAGGCGGAGATGAAGTCTTGGTCGATCTTGCCGGCCTCGACGAGGAGATGCAGGAGCCCGTTGAGCAAGGCCAAGTCCGACCCCGGACGGACCTGGAGAAACAGGTCGGCTTTCTCGGCGGTCGTGTTGCGGCGCGGATCGACCACGATCAGCTTCGCGCCGGCTTTCACCCGGTCCATCATCCTCAGGAACAGGATGGGATGACAGTCCGCCATATTGGCGCCGATGACGAAGAACAGATCAGCTTTGTCGAAGTCCTGATAAGAGCCCGGCGGACCGTCCGCGCCGAGCGAAAGCTTATAGCCGCTCGCCGCGCTGGACATGCACAGCCGGGAGTTGGACTCGATGTTGTTTGTGCCGATGAAGCCCTTACAGAGCTTGTTGGCTAGGTACTGCGCCTCGATCGACATCTGTCCGGAGACGTATAGGGACACCGCGTCAGGGCCGTGGGCGTCGATGATCGCACGCAGGCCCTGGGCGGCGCGGGTAATGGCCTCGTCCATGGTCAACCCCTCGTCGGATCCATCTGGGCGGGCAACGAATGGCCTGGCGGCGCGGCCGGACGATGCGACGGGCTGGCCGCAGGTGCTGCCCTTGGTGCAGAGGCGGCCGAAGTTCGTGGGGTGGGACTTGTCCCCCGACACCTTCACGATCTTCCCGCACTCAATCTCCATGATGATGCCGCAGCCCACGCCGCAGTAGGGACAGGCGCTTTTGACGGCTTTCTTCGTCATGCGCGCGCCGCCAAGGCGTCGACGACACGGACACCGTCGTCCTTGGGCCGCCAACGCGAGCCCGCGACGCTCGGATAGGTAAAACGCGGCCGACCGCGTTGACTGTGATGAGCTATAGAATCAAGGATCCAGCAATAGACGGCGTAAACGTCGCGTGACATGACATTGGCTCGCAAATCGGCGCACGAAGTGACGCCGGATTGACAGGAAGCGAACCACCGTTGGCTCGACGGAAAAGAGCTTTCCTCAGCATCGCCCGCCTTTGCGCGACGCCTAGACAGTCAAAGCCCTGACTGACAGCAATAAAAAAGCAAAGAATATGCCATCTTGGCGCAAGCTTGTTTAAGCAAGGCTTGCGCCGCCGTCTCGTGCCGAGGACATGCGGAATTGCCGCGTGCGTGGGCATTGGAGACCAGGTTTTGTGCGTGTTGCGAGGTCGTTTTGAGAGGGACTTATACCAAAGGTCATGACATCTGACCGATATGCGCCCATTCGCGCATGCCGATTGAAGTGATGGTCTCTAGCTGATTGACGAGTCTTCGCCATGCGTCGCAGGCGGCCTCGCAACGTTGCGCGATTAATCGCGAAACACTTTAATCGCGGCTCCGCAATTCCCCAATCGGCAGTGACTTTCGCGCCTGTCTCAATTGACAATGCATTATTGCACAATCGACAATAAAACTCTTTTAGTCGGGGCTCCGCGATTTATGAAGCCCCGGTGCTTTTAGCGCCCCTCTCGCGGCCTCAGCCCGGCAGCTTGTCGGCCAAAACCTCTATTTTTTCGATTGACGGCGGCTTGGCCAATAATTCCGGCGCCTTCGCCATCAGCGCCTTGGCGACTTCGCCCGCGAGATGCGCCGCGCGGCCGGCTTCATCGGCGAAGGCGTCGAAAATGCCAAAGCTCGTCGGTCCCATCCGCAGCGCGAACCACGCGGTCGTGGCGGGCTCCGCCTCGACCAATGGCAGCGCGCTGATCAAGAACGCCGCCAGTTCCGCTTCCTTTCCGGTTTTCGCCTCGAGCGCGACATAGAGTCCCAATTTAGTCATGTCCATCTCCCCAATCGTTCCAGAAACATTTCGGCTGTCGACCCCGGCGCCGCGCCAACGGCGGTAGGCGGTCCAAAACTCCCTCAAGGAGAAGGCCGTGACGACACCGGCCGCGGCAAGCGAGCCGCCGAATAGAAAACTGTTGCCGCCGACGCCGGCGCTCGTGTCGTTAGCTGCGTCTGCGGCGATGTAAAGCGCGACGACCCAAACCGCCACGATCCAGAGAACGACCAGCACCGCATAAACGCCGTCCGCGTTAAGCCGCTTGACATGCTCATGTTCCGGCGTCCCCAATTTCGCCATCGCGCCCTCCATCGGCCCGAGGAGCAACGGCGCCCCCCGACCGATACGCAATATTGCTTGCGATCGGCGCCGCGGCAGCATGTGAAATCCGCCAGAAAGAATGCGGATTCGGCCATTGGCCCGCGGAAAGCGTGAATTTCAAAACAGTTTTTCGAAAAATGTCCATTTCGAGCGTTTTGCTAACCGCCCGTGCAGGAGCCTCTCTTCGTAAGGAACACTTTCTTGTTTTGCGTATTGATATATTTGATGCTTATGTCGCCCGAGGCGCGGTCGATGCTCCAGTCCCATTGCACATGGCTCGACGGCCAGGTCTGCCTGAACGAAATTTGACCGCCGCTCACCGAAAGCGAGCCCTTGTTCATGGATTCGGCGGCGACCAGGGCCGACATGGACGAACCATAGGAAACACGGCCGTCGCTCACCTTGACGAACAGGTCTTGTCGCGGCCCGTCCTGCTGGGAGACGACGCAGGACAGCGTTATTTCCTCGGCCTTCGCGGCTCCGAGGAGGCCGCACGACATGACCGCGATCATCAGGGGCGTTGCTATTTTCATCGGGCCTTCCTTGAGAGCCTATTCCGGGGACCTTTGCGACAAGAACACGCTCGAACGTTTGTCAACTGGCGCGATTTCCTGTCGCCCGGGTAATTCCATCCGAGCGGCAAGCGCTAGGCGCGATCTTAGCGTTTTTTATGGCTGCGTCCCAGCCGCGCCATCTTGTTCGCTGGAACGGGCGCCGCCGTGATTTCACCGGGGAAGAACAAGCGAGAAGAATCATGCGCGAAATCGCGGTGGAAGCTATCATCCTTAGCTATCAACGCGCTTGGATGCGGCTGAACGGGAACGCGCGCCTGAAAAATCTCGACCAGCTTATAATAACAACAATCGACGCGCCAAGGATCGTAGCCCGCCGCCAAATTCAACGCATTCTTGTGACGCGATACGGGCCGATCGGGCGCCGGCGAACGCCTGTTCGTCAGTGCATCGCGTTGCGATTGGGGGACTCCCGCGCGGCGATCGCGACTGGGCTGGCCTGGTGGTGCAGCAGCAGCCATTGGCCATCGAACCGTCGGAACCAGTTGGTGGCGGCCAACGCGCCGCCGCCGACGGTTTCGATGCAGAGCACGCGGCCTTCGCTCTCGCCGAGGATGACCGTCTCCTGTCCGCGCGCGATCGGCTCTTGCCGCGGGTTGCGGAAGATGTCGGCGTAGGACGCCAGCACCGCGCGGCGGCCGATCAGCGGCGGCCAGCCCGGGTGGACGCAGGATACGCCGTCCGGCGCCCAAAGCGCCGCCATGGCCTCGTTGTCGCGGGCGAGGAAGGCTTGGTAATAGGCCGAATTGGCGGCGAGCAATGCGGTTTCGTCGGTCATCGCCGCGAATTTGCGGGATTTTTTCAGCGAACGCAACGCCGCGCATAGTTTCGCCCGTATCGCGTTGGATTATGTTAGGGTATTGGCTCGCTTCGCCGGCCTTGACCCGGCGCTAAGCTTGGGGAGATCCGATGTTTATCCAAACCGAACCAACGCCCAATCCCGCCACGCTTAAGTTCTTGCCCGGCCAGACCGTGCTGGCGACCGGCGCGCTCGAATACCGCTCGAGGGAGAGCGCCGCCAAGGCGCCGCTCGCCGAGGCGCTGCTGTCCATCGCGGGAGTCGAATCGGTGATGTTCGGGCAGGACTTCGTGTCCGTCACCAAAACGGACGTCGAGTGGGCGCATCTGAAGCCGGCGGTGCTTGGGATCATCATGGAGCATTTTTCGTCCCGCGCGCCGCTGCTGGTCGGAGACGGCGAAACCCATGGCGGCGCGGCCGAATTCTTCGATCCCGAGCAAGCCGAGACCGTCGCCAAGATCAAGGAGCTGATCGAGACCCGGGTGCGCCCGGCGGTGGCGGGCGACGGCGGCGACATCGTGTTTCGGGGTCTAAGGGACGGCGTCGTCTATCTGACCATGAAGGGCGCCTGCTCGGGCTGTCCGTCCTCCGCGGCGACCTTGAAAAACGGAATCGAAAATCTGCTTCGCCATTTCCTGCCGGAGATTCGCGGAGTCGAACAGGCGTAACGCTCGATTTATGGGCGCCGCATTGCTCCTACCGGCAAAACCGTCATAATCGAGCGCCATGAGAATACTCGCCATCGACACCGCTCTTCCCGCCGTTTCCGCCTGCGTGTTCGACTCGGGCGAGTCCGAGCCGCTCGCGCGCGAGTCCGCGCCGATGGAGCGCGGCCACGCGGAAGCGCTGCTTCCTTTGATCGCCCGGGTCGTCGGGGCCGTCGACGGCGGCTTCGGCTCCATTGACCGAGTGGCGGTCACGGTGGGGCCGGGCTCCTTCACCGGCATTCGCATCGGACTTTCCGCCGCGCAGGGGATCGCGCTCGCCCGCAAAATCGAGCTTGTCGGCGTTTCGACGCTGGCGGCGCTGGCGGCGCCGTATATTTTGGAGCCGTTCGAGGACGTCGTGGCGGCGGCGATCGACGCGCGCAACGGCCAGGTTTTCATCGCCGCCTACGGCC
>JBAWEN010000509.1:0-1848 GCA_049591215.1 Methylocystis sp.
ACGGCCCTTGTCGTAGGCGTCCTCGAGCCCGTCCAAAAACATGTGATCGACGAGCTTGCCGTGCCCCATGCGGTAGCCGGATCGGGCGCGGTCAAGCAAATACGGGGCGTTGCTCATGCTCTCCATGCCGCCCGCGACGACAGCCCGCGCGCTCCCCGCGCGCAGTGCGTCATGCCCGAGCATGATCGCCTTCATGCCGGACCCGCACATTTTGTTGACCGTGACGCAACCCGTCGCGTCCAACAGGCCGGCGCCAAGCGCCGCCTGCCGCGCCGGCGCTTGTCCCAGTCCCGCGGGTAGGACACAGCCCATGACCACTTCGTCGATCACATCGAGGGGAATGCCGGCGCGCGACACGGCCGCCTCGATGGCGCGGGCGCCAAGTTGGGGCGCCGTCGCGTCCGTCAGCGCGCCAAGAAAGGCGCCCATGGGCGTGCGCGCGGCGCCGAGGATAACGACTGGGTCCACCGTGCTCATCGTTAAGCCCCTTCCTCCATGCGCGCGGCGCCCTCTTTCTCAAGGCGATCCCGCCAACCGCGCCAGGCGGCGGCCGTCCACGGCCGGAACACCGGCTCGGCTTTCCCGTCACCTCGCATCATCGCGGCGATGGTCTCGTCCTGAACTTGCGCCAGCGTAGCCGGGAACCAACGGGGCCTGCGGTCCTTGTCGACGATCGCGGCGCGAATGCCCTCGAAGAGATCATGGGACTGGAGCAGGCTACAGGCGACGCGAAATTCATTGACGAGGCAGCTTTGCAGGCTTTCGGAGCGCGACGCGCGCTTCAACAATTCATGCGTGAGCCGCAGGCTGGTCGGCGATTTTTGCTTGAATTCCCTGGCGGCCCGCCGCGCGAACTCACAGTCGCAACCATCAAGCGCGGCGATGATGTCCTCGACGCGATCATGCGCCATCGCGGCGTCGAGTAGCGGCTTATGTCTCTCCAGCACGCCTTCATTTGGCGCGCGCGCCAAATCGGACAAGACCAAGTCGACATCCTCGGCTCCGCCAATTTCCGCCAGACTCTGCCGCAATCGCGGAATGTCGCTGGAATTGATCATGAGGTCGGCGAGGCCAAGGTGGATCGCGTCCGCCGCGGTCACGCTGGCGCCGGAAAGCGCCATGTACACGCCGGCGCCGCCGTCGCGCGTCAGCAGCCAGGAACCGCCGACATCCGGGATAAAGCCGATGCCGGTCTCCGGCATCGCGAGGCGGGTGCGCTCGGTCGCGACGCGGCGATTTCCATGCGCCGAGACGCCAACGCCGCCGCCCATGACGACGCCGTCCATCACCACGACATAGGGCTTTGGGAAGGAGGCGATACGCGCGTTCAGCTCGTATTCCTCGCGCCAAAACGCCTTGAACGAATCGCGCTCGGCGCCCGGCAAATCGTAAAGCGCGCGAATATCGCCGCCCGCGCAAAGCCCGCGCTCGCCCTCTCCCGTCACCAGAACGGCGTGGACGCTCGCGTCCAATCCAAACTCGTCCAGCGCGCGCGTGAAACCGCGCACCAAGCCAAGGGTCAGGCTGTTGAGCGCCTTCGGGCGGTTCAAGCGGATCGATCCCAAATGACCGATGCGCGATATGAGCAGGTCGGTTTCACTCATGTCGCCGCGACGCTCCCAATATGTCCCGAGCGACAATGACGCGCATGATTTCATTGGCGCCTTCGAGAATTTGATGCACCCGCAAATCGCGGACGATCTTCTCGATCCCATAGTCGCATAGATAGCCATAACCGCCATGCAACTGCAGCGCGTCATTGGCGACGGCGAATCCGGCGTCGGTCGCGACGCGCTTGGCCATGGCGCAAAGCGTCGCGGCGCCCGCCGCGCCCGCGCCCAGCGCCGC
>JBAWEN010000510.1:0-2403 GCA_049591215.1 Methylocystis sp.
GGTTATAGGCGTCCTGGAAACGGACGATGTCGTCCTCGCCCAAATAGGAACCCGTCTGTACCTCGATCAGTTCGAGGTCGATCTTGCCGGGATTGCTGAGCCGATGCTTGCAGCCGATCGGCAGGTAGATCGACTCGTTCTCATGCACGAGATGCGTCTCGGCGTCGCGGCCGACTTCCGCCGTGCCCTTCACGACGATCCAATGCTCCGCGCGGTGAAAATGCTTTTGCAGCGACAGCCGCTCTCCGGGCTTCACCACGATGCGCTTGACCTGATAGCGCGAGCCGGCGTCCACCGATTGATAGTAGCCCCAGGGCCGGAAAATCCGCTTGTGCTCGCCTGCCTCGCGCCGGTTCTCGCGCTTCAGCCGCGCCACGAGCTGCTTAACCTTGTCGCCCTGATCCTGGTGCAGCACCAGCACGGCGTCCTGCGTGGTCACCACGATAATGTCGTTGACGCCGACGATCGTGGTCAAGGTTTCGTCCGAACGCACATGCACATTCATCGAGTCCATGATGACGCCATTGCCGCGCACCGAATTGCCATGCGCGTCACGGTCCGACAATTCCCACACCGCGCGCCAGCTGCCAACATCCGACCAGCCGATGTCGGCCGGGATCAGCGCCGCCTGATGGGTTTTCTCCATGACGGCGTAATCGATCGACTTTTGCGGCGCTTGTTCGAAAGCGGCCGCGTCGAGCACCAGAAAGCCCAGATCCGTCGTCGCCGCTTCGATCGCCGCCTCGGCCGCCGCGAAAATCTCCGGCTCGAATTTGGCGATCTCGGCCTGCATCACATCGGCGCGGAAAATAAAATTGCCGCTGTTCCAATAATAGCCGGCGTCGACGTAGCTTTGCGCGGTGGCGCGGTCCGGTTTTTCGACGAAGGCTTCGAGCTTCAGCACCTCGCCGCCGGCCATCAACGGCGCGCCCGCGCGCAGATAGCCGTAACCGGTCGCCGGCGAGTCGGGTTTGACACCCAATGTGACGATGTAACCCTCCCGCGCCGCCGCCGCCGCCTTCTTGCACAGGTCGACGAGTCCCGGCTGGTCGCGCACGACATGATCGGCGGCCAGAACCACCACGACCGTTCCCGGCGAGCGTCGCGCGGCGAGCCCCGCCGCCACCGCCACGGCCGGACCGGAATCACGCCGCATCGGCTCCAGCACGATGTCGGCCTTCGCCCCGATCTCGCGCAACTGGTCGGCCAGCAAAAAACGATAATCGACGCTCGAAATCACGACGGGCCGCTCGAAGGCCGGATCATCCAGCATCTGCATCGTCGTTTGAAAGGTCGATCGTTCCCCGATCAGCGGAATAAATTGCTTGGGCAGCGTTTCCCGGGACTCGGGCCAAACGCGCGTTCCAGATCCGCCACACATGATAACCGGAAGGATTTTTGTCATAAGTCACCTTTCGATTGAATGCATTTTCTTGACGCGAACCGCCGCGCGAGTCGCTTGAAAACACCGTGACGCCTCAGCTTTTTCCCTTTTTCTCCAGTTCGGCCTTCAGCGCCAGCAGCTTCGCGAAGGGCGAGTCCGGATCCGGCAGACGCTCGCGTCTTTGCGGCGGAACACTGGCTCCGCCCGGACGAAGGCGGCTTTCGTCCCTCGGTCCGCGATTGTCCCGCTGATCGGGGCGCGCACCCTGGCCTGGCTTGCCGCCGGACCGGAAACCGCCCTTCGGCGCGTCGGCGCGCGAATGATTCCTCGCCGGGCGCTCGCCTTGAGGGCGCTCGCCGCGAGGCGATTCGGCCTGGGGACGCGCTTCTCGCGACTCGCCTTCGCGAGCCGGCGCGCGCCGCGACGGCTCGCCGCCCGTCTCCGCGCGCCGAGGCTTGCGCTCGCCTTCATGGCGGCGTTGCTGCGGAACGTGGCGCTGCGGCGACCATACTTCGATCAGCACGGCAGCTTCGGCGGTTTCCACCACTGGAGCTTCCCCGGACATGGTGGCCGAGGCCTCGACTTGTTCTGGGGGAGGAACGGACGTTTCCGCGGCCGGCTCGGTCGTGGCGGGCGTCGTCTCCTCCGCTTGCACGGCCGCGGCAGGCTCGCCCTCAACGCTTTCGACTGTTTGGCATAGCGCGACCTCGGATTCCGGCGTGGGAACCTGCGCGGCCGATTCGTTCGCGGCGGGCTCGGCCTGCTCTCCTTGCTCGGTCTCCACGGCCGGCGAATCCGAGGCGTCTTCCGCCGCGACCGGCGTGAGCGGCCGCATGGGGGCCGCCATGATCAGCGGCGCGGTGATCGCGGGGCCGGGACGTTTCGCGCTGGCGTAACCGAGCGAGCGCAAGATCGAGGAGAAGGCGTCGCCCGCGCAGCCCGTCAGCGAGGTCATCGCGACCGTGACGACGAAACCGTCGGTGTCGGCGGCGCCAGTCGGCGGTTCGCCAACGCTGACG
>JBAWEN010000511.1:0-2101 GCA_049591215.1 Methylocystis sp.
GTGCGGCTGTGCGAAGAATTGGGCGCGCGCGCGCCGCGGCTGCTCGACGCCTCGACCGCGCATCGCGTCGCGCCGGATTGGGTCTATGGTTTCGCGGAGCTTGTCGAGGGGCAGGCGCAGCGCATCGCGGGCGCGCCGCGCGTGGCCAATCCCGGCTGTTACGCGACGGGCGCGATAGCGCTGCTGCGTCCGCTCGTCGACGCGGGCCTCATCGTCGCGGGCATGGCGCTGACGATCAACGCCATCTCCGGCTATTCCGGCGGCGGGCGGCAGATGATCGAGGCTTATGAGGCGGAGCGGGCGCCGCTGTTCGAGCTTTACGCGCTCGGCTTCGAGCATAAGCATCTGCCGGAGATCGCCGCCTTCGCGCGACTGTCGGCGCCGCCGCTGTTCGTCCCGTCGGTCGGGAATTTCCGTCAAGGAATGCTCGTCTCGATTCCGCTGCATCTCGACGCGCTGCCGGGGCGGCCCAAGGCGGCGGATTTGGAAGCGGTCTTGGCGCGCCACTACGCGGGCGCCAAGCATGTGCGCGTGCTTCCCGCGCCTTCCGCCGCGCGGCTGGACGCGACCGCGCTGAACGGAACCGACGACATGGAGCTTTATGTGTTCGCCAATGAGGCGAAGCGTCACGCGGTTCTGATCGCGCGGCTCGACAATCTCGGCAAGGGCGCCTCGGGCGCCGCGGTCCAGAACCTCGCGCTGATGCTCGGCGCGTGGGGCTGACGGGCCGGCCTATTTTTGCGCGGGCGTCAAATAACCGAGGCAATTGACGTTGGTGGAGCCCGAGATCGCCGTCGTCCAGCTCGTCGCGGTCGTCGGGCTCTGAATATGGTTCAGCAGCGCCGGCGGGCCGGGGTTGGGATTCACGTACTGGTTGCGCACGGGCGAATAGCTCGTGCGCTTCATCAGGATCGCGCCGGTCGGAAGCCATTGCTCGACGATATTGCTCAAGCCCAGATTGTAATTATAGGTCACGTCGGCGACGATCATCGGTCCGAGTGTCGGACTGAGCGTCGCATTGGTGAAACTGGTGGGCATGCTGATCGCGCTCACGGGGGGAACGTCCGCCGCGTTCAAATAGGTGTTCAGCGCGCAGCCCTGTCCGTTGCGCAGTGTTCCGCCGTTATAGGAGACCGACCAATTCACGGTCGCCTTATAGGCGCCGCTGACGAGTTGTATGTTGACCTCGCTGATCGTTATCGTGAGCGGCGTCGCCGAAAGAGGCGTGATCAACGCGGCGCCCGCCAGAAATATCTGCTGCATTTCCGCGTCGGTGATCGCGGCCTGACCCGAGCCCGCGCCCCCGCCGGTGATCTGTCCGGTCAGATCGGACACCGCGTGAGCTACGAGGTCGACCTTGCGCGACGCGCTCAACCCGTTCGAGAGTTCGACGATGCCGAGATAAATCGCCAGCATCAGCGGGAGAACGAAAGCGAATTCGATCGCCGCCAGTCCGGAATCGTCGATCCCGAACGCCCGCGCGCGCCCGCGCGGCGTGATCACGGCTCCACCCGAAAAGCGTAAATGCCCATCAGCACCGTCACGGTTTGTCCGCCGATGGTCGTTTCGCCGGCGGTGACCGTGCCGATCGATCCCGCCTGGAGGGCGCCGCCGACCACGATCGCGGCCATCTGACTCATCGGATACAGAATGCGCACGACGGCGATGCCGCCGGCCGCCGGCAAGGTGATCGCCGTCGCCTGCGTGTTGTTCGCGTTGTTATAGAAATTGCCGAGGTCGAGCGATTCGGCGCTGGTCCAATTCGCCGGGCTTTGCAGGTCCATTCGCAAATTGGCGCAGGTGAACATCCCGCTCATCTGGGGACAGACGTAGTTTTGCAGGAAGGTTCCGTACGTGAGGCCGGTGGCCGCCGATTGCGTCAGGATCGCGCGGCTTCCGACCTGGGTCGCTTCCTGCAACTGCGCGGCTTCGAAATAGATGAGCGCGGTCTGAAAGATCGCGCACAGCAGTCCCAGAAAGGGGACGCCGATCATCGCGAATTCGATGGCGGTCGCGCCGTCCAGGTTCCTCAAAAAGGCCGTTCCGCCGAGCCAGCGCCGCGACCCCGCGCGAAAATCACCCCTGTCACCCTGCTCACGCT
>JBAWEN010000512.1:0-9024 GCA_049591215.1 Methylocystis sp.
GCGCGACCTTTAGCGCGGCGCCGTCCGGCGCGGTGTCGGCGCAGGCGCCGCCGGTCGTCGTCACAAGCGGCAAACCTCGCGCGAGCGCCTCGGCCAGCGCCATGCCATAGCCCTCGTAAAGTGAGGAGGAGACGAAAATATCGCTGGAGTCGTAGATGCCGTCGAGCGCCTCGGCCGAGATTTCGCCGAGCCAGTCGATGCGGGCGCCGAGCCCGCGTGCTTCGATCAGCCGCGCGAGGGCGTTCGCGGTTTCGGGCGCGGGGGCGCCGCCGACGAGCCGCAACCGCCAATCGAGGCGCGCAAGACCCGCCAGCGCCTCGACCAATATGTCGAAGCCCTTGCGCGCGATGATCGAGCCGACCGCGAGCAGAATTGTTCCGCCGCCCGAACCCGACGCGCGCGCGGCCGGCGCCGTGCCGGGCAGCGCGATGGTCACCGCCGACCGCGCGACGCCGAAGTCCTCGATCAGCGTCTTTCGCGTATGCGCGCTGGTGACGATCACATGCGCGGCGAGCGCGAGAGCCGCCGCCTCGCTCCGCAGCAGCGCCTTCGCTTGCGCGGGATCGAGACCCTGCTCCAGCCCCAGCGGATGGTGGCACAGCGCCAGCACGGGCGCTGTTATCGCGCGGATCGCTTCTTGCGGCAGCGCGCCATAGGCGAGGCCGTCGATCAGCGCCACGTCCCTTGGCGCCAGCGCGGCGTTGATCGCCCGCGCCGCCGCGTGCGCCTCCGCCTCGCTCGGAAAGGGGAAGCTCCCTTGCAGCGCGACATGCGCGACCTCGACGTTGAACTCGGGCAGCGCGGCGATCACCGCGCGATCATACCCATAGCCGCCCGTGCGGGCGGACAAATCGCCCGGCGCCGCGAAGATGATCCTCATCGCGCGACCGGACCCTCGAACCAGGCGCGCGCGACATGCGACTCGTGCAGCGTCACGCGGATGCGTTCGATCCCTTCGCCGCCCGGCCCCAGCGCGCCCGAGCGCGCCGCGCCCGCCATGGCGTCGAAGACATGACGCGACAGAAACTCGGTGGTGGTCTGCTGGCCCTTGAATTCGGGGATGTCGTCGAGATTGCGGTAGTTGAGCGGCGCCAGCGTCGCCTTCAGCGCGTCATGAGCGCGGCCGATGTCGACGACGACGTTATCCTCGGTCAGCGCGGGGCGGAAAAACGCGACGTCGACCACGAAGGTCGCTCCGTGCAGACGCTGCGCGGGCCCAAACAACTCCCCGCGAAAACTATGCGCGATCATGATGTGGTCGCGAACCTCGACGGCGTACATGCGGGAACATCCTTTCAAGAATCGTTCGATGGCGTGGAAGGGATAGGACGAAAGGCCGGCACGGGGCAATCGAGCCGTTGGAGAGCCGCAAGGCCCGCGCCAGCGTCCCGCGCCGCCTTGCTGTCGCCAAATTTACCCGTCATTTCGCTTTAATTCAACTATTTCGATGGATATAATAGAGAAAACGCTGTCCGGCCAGTCGCGACACAATGACAAACAACTCCCTCGCGTCATCAATATCGCAGCACGGTCGCCAACCCCGCGGCGCCGGGCCCGAGAATGCGCGGCAGTTCGCGCGGCGCGTCCTCGAACGCGACCTCCTCCGTAATAAGCGCATCAAAACGCGCGTCGGCGAGCAACTCGAGCGCCTTGTCGAGACGGCGCGCGAAATTCCAGCGCGGGCGGCGCGACGGCGACACCTGCCCGACCTGCGACGAGATCAGCCGCAGTCGCTTGGCGTGAAACGCCCCGCCGAGCGGCGCCGCGACGGCGGCGTCGCCGTACCAGCTCATCTCGATGATCCCAGCCTCCAGCCCGGCCCGGGCGAGCGCCAGCGCCAGCCCTTGCGCGCTCGCGCTGGCGTGGAACACGAGATCGGCGTCATCCTCGCCAAGCGCGGCGAAATCGGCGGCCGCGACGAATTTGGCGCCAAAAGACGCGGCGATGTTCTCGCGCGAAGCGTCGACGTCCACCACCGTGACCTCCGCCCCCGGCAAGCCAGCACAAAGCGCCGCGACCAGCAGGCCGACGACGCCGGCGCCGATCACGACGATTCTATCGCCCGGCCCCGCGCCCGAATCCCACAGCGCGTTGAGCGCTGTCTCCATATTGGCGGCGAGCGTCGCGCGCCGGGGAGGAATGTTTTCCGGGACGGGCCGCAACATGTCGAGCGGAGCGATGAAGCGGCTCTGATGCGGATGGAGGCAGAAAACCGTCCGGCCCAGCCACTCCGCCGGACCGGCTTCGACGCCGCCGACCGCGCAATATCCGTATTTGACCGGGAACGGGAATTCGCCCTCCTGAAAGGGCGCGCGCATGGGTTTTGCTTGCGACTCGGGAACGCGTCCCTCGAAAACGAGCCGCTCCGTGCCGCGACTGATCCCACTCCACAGCATGGCGATGCGCGCCTCGCCGGCGCCGGGCTCGCCAACGCAAGCGGAGCGCAGCGCGGCCTGGCGCGGTCCCTCGATCCAAAGAGCGCGCGCGGCGTTGTTCTCACGATTTGCTGCAATGGGCATGAACTCACCTTGAAGGCAGGCCGGCGATGCGGTTCGACTTAACGATTCGACTTGCCGTTTATGGCCCGACGCGCGCGAAAGACGAAGCGGACGGGTTGACCAAAAGATGGAATCATCAGCCGCGGCCGGCGCGGGCCGCGTTTTCGCCTTATGCGCCATACAAACAATCGCGCGCCCGCAAATAGCTTTCCGCGCGGGCTGTGCTATAGCCGACGCGTTCGCAAGAACTCCCCAACTTTAACGAGACCATGGAATGACTAACGAGGGCGCGCGGGCGAGGCCGACCCCGCTGCAAGATCCGCTGGAGTTGGCCCGCCGCCGGCGCATGGTCGCGGTGATGAACCTCACGGTCTATCTGCTGCTGCTCGTCTGGCTCGGCGCGATTTTGCAACAGGACGGCTGGAGCGACATCGATCTGGCGATCTTCATCGCCTTCGCCATCGCCGCGCCCTGGAGCGTGCTCGGCTTTTGCAACGCAATGCTGGGCTTTTGGCTGTTGCATATGCGCCCCGACGCGCTGGCCAAGGTCGCGCCCTTCGCGAACGACGGCGACGCCGCCGCGCCGCTCAAGGTGCGCGTCGCGATGCTGATGACGATTCGCAACGAGGAGCCGGCGCGGGCCTTCGCGCGCCTGCGGGCGATGAAGGCGAGCATCGGCCAGACGGGCGAAGCCGCTTCGTTCGACTGGTTCATGCTGAGCGACAGCACCGACCCTGAAATCGCCGCGCGGGAGGAAGCCGCCTTCGTAAAATGGCGGCTGGAGGGCGACGCGGCGAGCCTCCATTACCGTCGCCGCTCCGACAATCGTGGTTACAAGGCCGGCAATATCAGCGACTTCTGCGAGCGTTGGGGCGACGCCTACGAATTCATGATTCCGCTCGACGCCGACAGCCTGATGGATGGCGAGACGATACTGCGGTTGACCCGCGTCGGACAGGCGAATCCCGGCGTCGGCATCGTTCAAACCCTTGTCGTCGGCTCGCCCTCGGCTTCGGCCTTCGCGCGGATTTTCCAGTTCGGCATGCGCGCCGGCATGCGCGTCTACACAATGGGCGCCGCCTGGTGGGGCGGCGATTGCGGGCCGTTCTGGGGCCATAACGCGCTGGTGCGGGTCGCGCCTTTCGCGGCGCATTGCGCGCTGCCCAAGCTCGACGGCGACCGGCATATCCTCTCGCACGACCAGATCGAGGCGGTGCTGATGCGCCGCGCGGGCTTCGAGGTGCGCGTGCTGCCGCTGGAATGGGGAAGCTTCGAGGAAAATCCGCCGACCCTCATCGATTTTCTGGGCCGCGATCTGCGCTGGTGCCGCGGCAACCTGCAATATTTCAAGCTGCTGTCGACGCGGGGCTTGACCCCGACAAGCCGCTTTCAGCTAATCTGGGCGATCGCCATGTTCATCGGCGCGCCGGCCTGGACCGCGATCATCGCGCTCGCGGCGCTGACGACGCTGCAAGGCGGCGCCGGGTCCTTTCCCGTCCGCTCCACGCAGGTGCTGTACTGCCTGTTCCTCGGCTTCTATTTCGCGCCCAAGCTCGCGGGCTATATCGACGTGGCGCGGACGCCCGGCGGCTTGGCGCGTTATGGCGGCGCCGTCCGGTTTTTCGCAGGGGCGCTGCTCGAGGCGCTGCTCTCCTTCGTCATTGGCGCGGCGGCGACGCTGCAAATAACCCTGTATCTGCTGAGCCTGCCGTTCCGCGGCGCGATCCGCTGGGACGGACAGGCGCGCGACGCCCACGCGCTTTCCTGGCCTCGCGCGGTGCGGGCTATGTGGCCGCAACTGCTGTTCGGGACGCTGGTCTTTTGCGTTGGCGCGACCCGCGCGCCGAAGCTGCTGCTATGGTCGCTGCCGCTGACGGCCGGCTATTTGCTCGCCATTCCCGCGGGCGTCGTCACGGCCTGGCCGCCCCTTGGCCGGTGGATGGCGTCCTCGCGCCTTTGCGCCATCCCCGAGGAATTCGACCGGCCGGCGATTTTCGCCCTGCTCGCCAAGGAAGAAGCGCGATCGGAGGCGAGACAGGCGGATGGCGTTTCCGCCGCCGCAACGGCCGGGCTGGCGAGCGACGCCTAGACGGCCCGCCAACGCAGGCATCATGCACGCCGCGAAGAAGCGAACGATTTGCCGATTAGCCCCGCCGCGTTGAGGCAAACCGGCCGCAGCACATAAAACAGCGCCACCAGAAACAGCGCCTCAAGCCCTTCGCTGAACGCCCACATCCCGCCTGAGGAGTTTTGCTGGTCGATGATCGTGGCGGCGGGAACGCCGGTACTGATGGATTCTCCCATAATCATGAGATCGCGCCAAAGCCAGACCGCCTCCTCCGCGACACTCCAGATGATGACAAAAACCACGATTTCATACGCCGCGCGCACGGGCGGCCGCATCCCGCCGATAAAGCGCTGATACAAGCCCCCATCGGCTTGGGCTCGGTCTCCCAGCAAGGTCAGGGCCGCCAGCCCGAACGGTCCCAAGATCGCCAGCGGCAGCCACCAAAAAGACTGCCCCTTGGCCTTGATCAGGAAAAAACAACAAATAAGCCATAGGCCGCAACTCAGCAGAGCCGTCCCCTGGATCACGATGATTTTCGCCTGCGTCAGCAGCCGATAATCGCGCGCATAATTGGCGTGCCCCGCCGCGATCTCAGGATCAATCGCATTGGCCAGCATCCCCCCAACGATCCAGGCCGCCGGGATCGATAACAACGCGACAAGCGCGAAAAAATAATACCTTCTCGCCATGCGACACATGTCCCCGGATCGACCAAAAGAGCCTCGCCTTCGCGTCCCGATCGGCGAAGGTGCGTAATCATCCGACATTCCCCTAGTCTACCCAACCATCCCGGCCATGGCCACCTCGCGAACCCGGAGAACGTGAAGCGCTTTAACCCCGAGACTTCCGGGCGAACCGTTTTATTCTATTGACAAAGCGGAGGGGCGACATATTCCCTCTTAGGCATGATGACCGAAACGGTTCTCCCCCGACGGCGCCGCATGCGCCACGCTCTGGCCTTGCCAAATCTGCTCACCTATGGGCGACTGGTGGCGGTGCCGGTCGTCGCGCTGTTGCTGCAATGGCCGGAAGTTCATTGGATGCGCTGGGCCGCGCTCGGCGTCTATACCGTCGCCTGCGTCACGGACTTCTTCGACGGCTATCTCGCGCGCATATGGAAACAGCAGTCGCCGCTGGGGCAAATGCTCGACCCCATCGCCGACAAGCTGCTCGTCGCGACGACGCTGCTCGCCGTCGCCGCCAATCAGACGCTGGTCGGCTGGACGATCTGGGCGGCGATCATCATCTTGTGCCGGGAGTTCCTGGTCTCGGGGCTGCGCGAATATCTCGCCGATCTCAAGGTGCCGCTGCCGGTGAGCGTCATCGCCAAATGGAAGACCACCGTGCAGATGTTCGCGCTGGGCTTTTTCATCGCCGGCCCGGCCGGGGAGGTCGTGCTGCCCGGCACGGTCGTCATCGGCGACGTGCTCATCTGGATCGCGGCGGTGCTGACGCTCTACACCGCCGGCGATTATTTGATCGCGGGCTGGCCCCATTTCGGCGACGAGGACGAGGCATGAAAGCCGTCTATTTCGCCTCCGTGCGCGAGCGGATCGGCTTGACCGAGGAGGAAATCTTTCCCCCAGCCGGCGTCGCCACCGTGGCCGAACTGATCGGCTGGCTTTCCGCGCGAGGGGAGGGTTACGCCGCCGCCTTCGCCAACGCCGCGACGATCCGCGCCGCCATCGACCGAAACCACGCGCGGCCGGACTCGCCGATTCGCACCGCCCGCGAGATCGCCTTTTTTCCGCCGATGACCGGTGGCTAGCTTGATCGCGCCTACCGTCCGCCTGTGCGCCGAGCCGTTCGACGCGGCGCATGAGGAGGCGCTGCTGCTGCAAGGCCGGACCGACATTGGCGCTCTGGTGTCCTTCACGGGCCTGTGCCGCGACGAGGCGGGGACGCTGGCGGCGCTCGAACTCGAACATTATCCGGGCATGGCGGAGTCGGAGATCGCGGCGATCGCGGCCGATGCGCTCGCGCGCTGGCCTTTGCAAGGACTAACCGTGCTGCACCGTTTCGGGCTCATTCGCCCGGGCGAGAAGATCGTGCTGGTCGCCGCCGCCGCCCGCCATCGCGCCGAGGCTTTCGCGGCGGCGGAATTCTTGATGGATTATCTCAAGACGAGGGCGCCCTTCTGGAAGAAGGAGCATCGCGCCGACGGGCGCGCGGGCGGCTGGGTCGAGGCCAAGGCCAGCGACGACAAAGCCGCCGCGCGCTGGCAGGAATAGCCGTCTCCCCTAAAACGCCCGCCACGGCGCGATAAAATGCACGATCCAGGCGTGCAGCGCGCCGGTCGAGATGGTGAGAACCAGAACCACCAGCGTGAGCACGTCATTATAGTCCTTCGGGCATTTCATCATGCGCGGCAGGCCGTGATAAAATACGTAGAGCCCGTAGAGGCCCAGGATATCGAGCCAGCGCAGTCCGGGGATGAGGCCGAAAGCCGCCGCGAGCCAGGCCGGCGTATAGGAATAGGCGGCCAGCGCCAGCGCCCGCCTGTCATCGGCCTTGCCGTCGAAATGCGGCGCAAGGCTGGAGAGCACGAAGGCGACAAGATAAATCAGCGGCAGGCTCAGCGCATATTGAACGAAGGCGCGCGTCAGCCCCGCCGCGAACGAGAGATGCTCGACATCGCCGGGGCCGCGCCCAAAGCCGAAGAAGTGGCCGCCGAGAAAGCTGGCGAAGGGCGGAATCAGCGCGAGATAGACGATATAGCCGCGATACAGTTCGGCGATGCTTTTGTCCTCGGCCTCGATAATCGCCCACTCGGCGTCCGGCGCGATTATCAACCCTTTGATACGTTTGGCTATATTCATCGGATCGCCCCCAGATCGATCGCTTCGCGCGCGTCAGAGTGACGCCAGCGCGCCGCGAAGGCAAGGCGGGTCGGGCGATCCTTGAAAACTGGGGGCTTGCGGGATAAGCGTCGCCATGCGAGGGAGAGTCTCAAAAGCCAGCTTGCGACAGTCCGAGCGAGCGACCTCGTTCCCCAAGGCGATAGGCCGCATGAAAAAATACCTCGACTATTTATGGCCCGCCCTGGGGCTGGTCGCCGTCATCGCCTCCATCTACCTGCTCTATCACGAGTTTCGGGGCCACGACGTCGGAACCGAGGTTTGGGCCGCGCTCCACGCGATCTCGCCGCGCAATTACCTGCTGGCCGGCGCCGGCACGATCCTGGCCTATTTCGCGCTCGCCTGGTACGACCGCATCGCCCTGCTCCACCTTGGCGTGAAACATATTTCCTGGGTGTTCATCTCGCTTTGCTCCTTCACCACCTACGCGCTTTCGCACAACATCGGCGCGAGCGTATTTTCCGGGGCGATGGTGCGCTACCGCGCCTATTCGACCAAGGGCCTGACCGCCTCGCAGGTCGCCGTGCTGGTGGTGCTGTGTTCCTACACTTTCGGCTTCGGCAATGTGCTGCTCGGCGGCTTGCTGCTGACTTACGATCCCGATCTGATGCAGCGCCTGTCCGGCTTCCTGCCCGATATTTTTACGCATCCGCACGCGGCCCGCGCGGTGGGCCTCGCCTGCCTCGCCGGGGTGGCGCTCTACATCATCGGCTCGCTGATGCATTTCAAGCCGTTCAGAATCGGCGGCTACGAGATCGTCTACCCCCGCCCCGACGTCATGGTGCAGCAGCTTTTCGCCGCGCCGCTGGAGTTGATCGGCGCCGCCGCCATCATCTATTTCGCGCTGCCCGAGGACGGCAATCCCGGTTATCTCGTCGTGCTCGGCGCCTTCCTTCTGTCCTTCTCGGCGGCGCTGGTGTCGCACGCGCCCGGCGGGCTCGGCGTGTTCGAACTTCTGTTCATCAAGTTGATGCCCGATGTCGCGCGCGTGAAAGTGTTGGCGGCTCTGCTGGTCTGGCGCTTGTTCTATCTGATCATTCCGCTGCTGTTCGCGATCGTGGTGGTCGTGATTTTCGAGCGCGGCCGCCTGGCGGACGCGCTGCGGCGCGCTCGCGGCGAGCCAATCGCCAAATAGCGGGTTCCACGACTGGCCATCCGGGACTTGGTTTCCTAAGTGAATTGATGGGCGAAACAGGAGCTGCTCATCATGACCGGGCGCACGTTTAAAACCGTCATATTGTCGGGCGTGTTCGTGGCCGCCGCCACTCTGTCGACCGCGGGGAGCGCGATGGCGCTGGAGGTCTTCAGAAGCTACGACGCGGGCTGCGCCCGCTGGTCGAGCCAGGGGGCCGGACAAAGAATCAAGTGTTTCGACTGTCTGGAGAGGCGCTGGATAGCCGGCAGGTGGCTATGGGTTAACACCTGCCCTCACGACTAGCGCAAGCTCCGAAAAAGTTGAAAGACTTTTTCGATAAGAGCTTGCTCCAGCGTTTTGATTTTGAGCGATTTCTTATCGTTCGAACGATTCCGTTCGAACGGAAAGCGCTCTAATCGCCATCTTGCGAGCGCGAGTCGCTCGTTCCCGCGCGGACCACGCCAA
>JBAWEN010000513.1:0-3706 GCA_049591215.1 Methylocystis sp.
GGAGGCTGTTCGATTGGTCCGGGGTGGTCAAGCAACCTCTTGGGTGGCGAAGACCTTGGGGATTTCGGGTCAGACGCCGCACAACTGGGTGAAGACCGAAGCAGCGGGACGACTGCGCGAGGTCGCGGGCAAGGCGGTCAGCGCCGAGCAGATGGAGATCGCGCGTTAAAAGGCGGAACTGGCCAAGGCGCGGATGGAGCGCGACATCCTAAAAAAGGCGGCGGCGTATTTCGCAAGGGAGTCGCGGTGAGATACGCCTTTGTCGAGCGACATCGCGCGGTCTGGCCGATAGCGGCGCAATGTCGGGCGTTGAACGTCAGCGCCAGCGGCTATCGGCAATATCGAGCGCGCCAGACGGACGTCGGCCCCCTTCAACCCGGCCGCCGGCTCGGCGATGCGGCGCTGCTGGTTCACGTCAAGGCGGTCTTCAGCGAGATGAAGAGCGCCTATGGCTGGCCACGCATCTGGCGCGAACTTCAGGCGCGCGGCATTCGGGCGGAGAAGGAGCGCGTTTGCAAACTTATGCAAGCGCATGGTCTTCGTGCGCGCGGCAAGCGTAAATTCAAGGCGACTGGTCATCGACGCATTGCGCATGGCTTGGTTCCGCCGACGGCCAACATCCGGCCTGATCTTTCATTCGGACCGCGGCAGCCAATACGCCAGCGGAGATTTCCAGAAGCAGCTTTCGGCCTTCGGCATGCGAGGCTCGATGAGCCGCAAGGGCAATTGCTGGGACAACGCAGTGACCGAAACGCTCTTTGGGTCCATGAAGGTCGAACGGCTCCATGGAATGCGCTTTGCCAGCCGTCGTCAGGCCAAAGACGAAGTGATCGACTGGCTTGGCTTCTATAATCATCGGAGGCTTCATTCGACACTGTACTATCGCAGCCCAATGGCTTTCGAGAAAAAGTGGGTTCCCTATAAAGAAAGGCTGGCGGCATAATCGCTCAGTCTTGGGGGACGCTAAACGAGGGAAAGGTCAGTTGCCAGCGGCCCCATCCCCGTCACCCGGACAGGTCACGGAATCTTAAACCAGATTTTCGAGCGTGGCCTTATTCCAGGTCCGTTTTGCACCAGAGAGCGACCGGCATGGGAACATCGCAGTAGGTCCGAGACGCGCCATGTTCAGACATCGCGCCTCGGTCTGGCGTTCATTTCATCAGGGCGAAGTTCCGCCAAAAGTTTTGTAGGCTTTCCGTGCCGCCAAAAAGGGTGGTGAAGTTCGTCGAATCCACGAGCACGATATCTCCGGCGCGCTGATCATTTGGTGGCATCCAAAGCAGGCAGTTGAATTCCGTATTCCCCGCTATTGTGAACGGGTGCGGACGCTCGAGATCAATGGGCTGACGCGCCAACAGACGCACCGACTTGCTGTCCTTTTCGGTAATTTCGTAGTGAGGCAGGTGTGGATGAAAATTGAGCGTGAGGACGTCTTTGAGCAAGCCCAGGCTGTCGTCATCACGGAAAGCCGTAAGCGGGGCGAGCTCCTTCGTGCCCTTAACGAGCGCTGGACGGAGCCCGTACTGATTATGCACCGGCACGTCGAGCGCTTTCATTAGCGAGCGGGTGTATTGGCCAAAGCGCTGCTGGCGTGGCACGAGTGGGTCGCCATGATGGAGGTATTCCATCTGGCGTTGCTTTAGGTCGTCGGTATAGCCCACATCATGGTGCGGCGCGAGCAGCAGGCAGGCGCCTTCGCGGTTGAGCCATTCGCGGATGGCGGCGACTTCCTCTGGCGCCGCCTCTTGCTCGGAGAGAAGGTGGTCCAACCCGAACACCATGAGCGTGTCGGCGTCGGCCAGAATGCGTTCGTCAATCGGCAGTTTGAATCCTGCCTGGTCGATGCGCTGAAAGACGGCGACAGGGTGGCCGGTCACCTCTCCGGCGAGCTGCTGGAAGCTGAGAGTGGAGCGATGAAATAATTCCAGCGTGCCGGCGATTCCCTGAAGGAATTGCGCGGCGCTCCACTCCGGCGTCTCGTAGTGCGGCCAGAGCGCTGTGCGAACTTCGGTCATGGTCGAGAAACGGTTGTCCAACGTGGCGGGGTCGCGCTGGGACTCCCAGGGGTAGCTCCACGACCAGTAGATGCTTAGGCGGCGCTTTCCCGGCGTATATTCGCGAGGGATGTGGTTTTGGTTGTACGTGCGCGCTGATGTTTGTGTGCTCATGACTCTTACCCCGCGCCTCTCTTCGTTTTCTCGGAACCGAGCCAAGCGCTTTCCGCTTGATTGGTTTGCCAACTCACTTCGAGATTGAGTTTGCGCGCCGCGCTGGCCGCGACGCGAGCCAGTATTCCTGCGTAAGTAGGAAAAGAGAGCGGAATATGCGCCAATTCATTTACCCGCATCCCCGCGGCGATGGCTATCGCCGCCACCTGGGTTATCTCCACCGCCCGCTCGCCGACAACGTGGCAGCCCAACATCAAAAAGGTCTTGCGGTCGACGATCAGTTTGCAAAAGCCCACTTTGCGTCCGTCAATGATCGTGCGCGTGGTGGAGTCAAAGCGCACGGTCGCGGTCACGATATCATGTGTCTCGCGGGCCTGCGCTTCCGTCAGACCCACCTGGGCATATTCCGGATCAGTGAAGCTGCCGATAGGAGTGATCGGTTCTCCAGTGGTCACCGTCGGCCCTCGCACGGCGTTGGTGGCCGCCACGAAACCCTCCTGTGTCGCCCGCGGGACCAGCATCAGGCGTCCGGTAATGTCTCCAGCCGCGAAAATATGAGGCGTGGAGGTCTGCTGATACTCGTCAACTTGCACGAACCCCCGGTGATCGGTGTTTACGCCAGCCTTGGCGAGGTTCAGCCCGGCGGTGTCGGCCACCCAGCCCACCGCCACGACCGTAAGCGCCGCCTCGGCGCTGCCCCGGTCGCCATTCTCGCGGAAGATCATTCGCACCCCGGTCGGCGTCTTCTCGAAAGACTGAATGACGCCAAAGTTTTCATGAACCGCGATGCCCGACTCGCGGAGCGCCTCCGCGACCGCCGCGGAAACATCCTCATCTTCGCTTGGCAGGATGCGCGGGCCGGTCTGGAAGAGTTGGATGCGTGAGCCAAATGCGTTGAAGATCGACGCGACCTGCACTCCCGTCGCGCCGGCGCCAATGACGAGCATCGACCGCGGGACGGACGTCAGCTTCCAGGCGTCGCTATGGGTGCTGGTCAACTCGAAGCCGGGCACCGAGAGCCGCCGGCTGACGCCGCCGGCGCAAATGATGATCTTTTCAGCATGAAGCCGCAATCCGCTCTCGCATTCGATAGTGTGTGGGTCCGCGAAACGCGCGACGCCGGCGTGTTCGTAAACGGTCACTCCCAGAGAATCGATCTGCGCGCGCAGGGAAGAGTGCGCGCGCACTTCGTCGACGACCTGGCGTACCCGCGCAAGCAAACAGGAATAATCGAGCGCCGGCTCGCCGACGCCGATGCCGTATTGACCCAGCTGTCGAGCCTCGCGGATCAGCCTGGCTGCGTGGGCAAGGGTCCGAACCGGAACTGGTCCGTCGTTGGCCGCCATGCCGCCAAACTCGGCGCGGGTGACCAGCGCGGTGCGCGCGCCGAGGTCCGCCGCGCGGAGGGCGGCGATTAAACCCGCGGGACCCGCGCCGATAACGATGATGTCCATCATCATTGGGATGTCCTGACCATGAGCCAGACTTGGTCCCCCTCAGCGGACCTCCTCCAGCGTCGCGAGGTATCGAAGCGCCTT
>JBAWEN010000514.1:0-2863 GCA_049591215.1 Methylocystis sp.
CTCCGAGGTCGTCGCGATTCCCTCGGGCGACGCGGCGCAGGAGAAGGAGCAACGCTACTCCATGCTGGAGCGCCTTGCCGACTATGATGACGATCTGATGGAGGAATTGATCACCGATATCGAGCCGCCGCGCGACCAGGTGTTCGACGATCTCGCCAAGGAGCTGCGGGAAGGGCTGGTGGTCCCGCTGTTCTTTGGCTCCGCGGCGCGCGGCGCCGGGGTGACGCGGCTGCTTAAGGCGCTGCGCCACGAGGCGCCGGGGATCGAGACGACGCGGGCGCGGCTGGGCGTTTCGGACAAGGGTGCGCCGCTGGCGCGCGTGCTGTGCACGATCCACACGTCGCATGGCGGCAAATTGTCGCTGGCGCGCGTGCTGCGCGGAACCTTTGTCGACGGGCAGTCCGTGCTCTCTCCGGGTGGCGAGGACAAGATCTCCGGCGTCTCGCGCCTGCTCGGCGGCGCGCCGTCGAAGCGCAGCGAGGCGCTCGAGGGCGACACGCTGGCCTTCGGGCGTTTAGAGCACGCCGCGACCGGCGACAGCATTACGGGAGACCCGCGCGGCGGAATCCGGGACGTCGCCAAATCGCCCGTCCCGGCGCCGGAGCCGGTGCACGCGGTCGCGCTAAAAGTGAAGGACCGCAAGGACGAGATGAAACTCGCCAGCGCCATCGCGAAGCTCGTCGACGAAGATCCGTCGCTGATCTACGTGCATGATCAGGAACTCTCCGAGATCAAGCTGCTCGGCCAGGGCGAAATGCATTTGCGCGTGACGCTGGAGCGTCTCGCTTCGCGCTTCGGCGTGACGGTCGAGGTTCACAGGCCCACCGTCGCCTATAAGGAAACGATCCGCAAAAGAGTCTCGGTGCGCGGGCGCCACAAGAAACAGTCGGGCGGGCACGGCCAATTCGGCGATGTGGTGCTGGAAGTCGGGCCGCGCGAGCGCGGCGAGGGCTTTGTCTTTTCCGAGCAGGTGCATGGCGGCTCCGTGCCGCGGCAATATTTCTCATCGGTCGAGACCGGCTGCCAGGACGCGCTGGCGCACGGGCCGCTCGGTTTTCCCGTGGTCGACGTCGAGGCCGTGCTGATGGACGGCTCCTATCACTCGGTCGATTCGTCCGACATGGCCTTTCGCACGGCGGCGCGCGTCGGCATGAGCGAGGCTCTCTCCCGAGCGGAATCCGTGCTGCTGGAGCCTGTGCTGGCGGTGACGATTTATACGCCCAGCGAGGGCATGTCGCGCGCCACCAGCATCGCTTCCAGCCGGCGCGGCCAAATCCTGGGGTTTGGCCCGCGCGCGGGCTGGGAAGGCTGGGAACGCCTTGAGACGCTGATCCCTGAAGCCGAGATGGAAAATCTGATCGTCGAATTGCGCTCGGCGACCTCGGGCGCGGGCTTTTACGAAGCGCGCTTCGACCACCTCGCGGAGGTCACGGGACGTCACGCGCGCGAGGTGACGGCGGCCCACGCGGCCAGGGGCAACGGCGCCGGCTGAGCGGAAGGTGCGATCTGGGCCTTGCCATTCAATCTCGGGAAGGCTAGAAGCCGATGCAGTTTCGCGAAAGGCCCTCTGTTTCGCCAGAGGGGCTTTGCGTAGCAGGCGCCCGTAGCTCAGCTGGATAGAGCACCAGACTACGAATCTGGGGGTCAGAGGTTCGAATCCTTTCGGGCGCGCCATTATTTTCAATAACTTAGAACGGTATCGACGCCGCTCTGTTTCCCAGAAAACCCGATTGGGAAGCGCATGGGAAACATGGCGCGGATTTTTCAGTCGACAATGCGTCGTTGCTCACTTCGGAGCCCACTCGCGCGCCAGCCGCTGCGCCTCGGCGATTTGAGCGGGCGTCATTAGTTTTTCGAGTGCGTCCCGGCTTTGTTTTGCCATATAGAAAGACTCTCGACGTGCTGCCAAATTGAGCCATTTGTATGCAATTACGTAATCTTTCGGAACGCCGTTGCCATCGTAGTAAAGCTTGCCCAAAGCCTCCTGGGCATAAGGTTCACCCTGATCTGCGGCTAATTGAAGCCACTTAGCGGCTTCGATAACGTTTTTTGGGCCTGAAATACCGCCACTTTGATATGCCCAGCCAACAGAGAGTTGGGCACTTGGATTGCCGTTCTCGGCCGATAGCTTAAGCCACTTCCAACTTTCGTTTGCATCTTCTTTGACGCCTTTTCCGCTTCCATACATATGCGAAAGCAGCAACATCGCATCTGCGCCGCTCTTTTCACCCAGCGGCAGCAGGAGACGGATTGCAGTCGTATAATCGCCGCGCTGATACGCCGCTTTGCCGTCCTCAATTGGCCCTGCAACTGCAGCGGCGCAAAGGGCGAGTCCGAGAACGCCGCCAGCAAAGAGAGTTGTGATCCGCTGTTTCATGCTCGGCTTTTCGACGATGGCCAAATGTGATCATCATCCTTTTGGTATCATAGCGCAAACGCCGCAAGCTAGGCGCAAGAAGCGTCATAGCGCGAGGATCACCCGCCGCGTGTCGAATGGCGAGCAATATCTCATGATCGCGTCGGCGGCGCTGGCGCATCCTGTGTCGCGCCAATGGAAAGGATATTGGCAGCGGTAATGCGAGAAAATATATTTTGTTGCCCCAAAAACCCTTGACATTTATAAAACATTAATAAGTGGAAACTTACGGTCTGGGTTGGCGGTTTCGGGTAGAGGCCCGCGACAAAGTGTCGCAGCAGCAGTCTTGACCTGTAAGCCACCGCAATGCATGGATGTCAATCGTGCTTAATGAATCGGTTCATTTGTGGGGATATACCATGGAACTGGCAACCGTTATGGCAATAGCTGGTTTTGGTGCATTTGGCCTGTCAATGGTTAAGTTTGTTATGGATATATGTCGAATCA
>JBAWEN010000515.1:0-1726 GCA_049591215.1 Methylocystis sp.
TGCCGCGGCTTGGCGCGCGTGCCGCATACGTCAAACAGGCATTGCGCGACAAGTTAATCGAGCATGATGCCTACGTCCGCGCCCGCGGAGAAGATATGCCAGAGATTAAAGAATGGCGATGGCGGCCAATCAATGCCTCCTCCATCTACACGCCGTAAATGTCGTCGAGGCTGCTGCTCGCACCGCCATGGCGAAAAAGCGATTGGCGACGATGTCGCCTAAAGCGATCCGATCGTCGCGCCGGGCACGGCGACCGGCCGATATAGACGCATTGAATAGGTCGACGGAGCCTCTTTATTGAAACGTGGCTGGATTCATGTTGAAAGATGCGACAATACGCGCCACCACGTTTGTGATGATGGCTTTCGTCTGGGGCGATGCCCGAGGAGCTTCAACTCATGCCTCATTCTTATAACCAAGTGACGGCCTGGCGTTGAATAAACTTTGAAGTCGGAGGCTCCGCGAAAAAAATAAAGCCTCTCGCGCGTCGTCTCTTTGGAACGGCGCCTCGGGCAATGGAGCAGCAATGCGAACGGCGCTCACCATCAACCACGTTGCATACGAGGATGCGGGCACGCTCGCAATGGAACTCGCGGAGGCTGGCTTTCATAGCTCGATCGTGGACGCGTGCACCGCCGACCTGCGCAAGATCGATCCCCTGAGCCCAGACCTGCTGATCGTTCTTGGCGGCGCGATTGGTGTTTACGAGCGCGACGCCTATCCGTTCGTCGACGATGAGATCGCTCTGATCCGCGCGCGACTCGCGGCAAAGCGCCCGACGCTTGGCATTTGCCTTGGCGCGCAGTTGATGGCCGCGGCCTTGGGCGCCAAAGTCTATCCCGGCTCGCAAGGCAAAGAAATCGGCTGGGCGCCGGTCGAAGCGGGCAAGGACGCGGCGTTATATCCAGCCTTCGTGTGTCTGCTGGCTCAAAGCCGATATTTCCTCCATTGGCATGGCGACACCTTCGAGTTGCCGCCTCACGCGCGCCATCTCGCCACGACGGCGCGATACCCAAATCAAGCCTTCGCCATTGAGAATTATGCGCTCGGTTTGCAATTCCATCCGGAAGTCACCGCGCCGGGGCTGGAACGCTGGTATGTGGGGAACGCCTGCGAATTGGCCAACGCCAAAATCGACGTCGTTCGGTTACGCGAGCAAAGCTGGCGTTTCTCGCCCGAGCTCGAAGTCGCGGCGAGGCGATTCTGGCGCGCGTGGCTCGGGGAGACGTTCGCCGCGCCAACCGCGCCCGCGACGCACGCGCGGCCGGGGTTCCGTCGCTAATTGCGTTGGAACTCACGAAAGCGCATGGGACGGCCGCAAATATAGAAGGAGCTGCTAAAGCGAGGTTCGTAGCGTTAAGAGTTGCGTGACGCCAAAGAGCAAATATGCGACAAGAAAGAGCAAGCTCGCCATACCATTTGTGGATGTGTGGACTTTCGCGAGGGGGTCGCCACTCCCGCGGAGTCGAGCGAACCGTAATAAGTCGCGTCACGTTGCGTGGATGTAGCAAGGTCTCATTGAAAGATTCGTCACGGTTCTTGGAATTCGCTCCAATGCGAATGCCGGGTAGGCCCAATGTGGATCGTCCGATTTGCGCCAAGGTTTCCACACACCTTTTATGTGCTGGCCATGCTCATTCTTTTTCTCGGTGTGTCCGCGATCATCGGCATGCCGACGGACATTTTTCCCGAGATCAATATTCCAGTCGTCTCGGTGATCTGGCAG
>JBAWEN010000516.1:0-3084 GCA_049591215.1 Methylocystis sp.
GCGCGACCGGTTCAAAGACAGCGCGCGTGTCGCCGCGAAAGCGCCCGAGCGTGTCGAGGCGCCGCCGCAGCCCGAGCCCAACGCGCGCGCGGAAAAGGCCCGCGCCGCCGCGCCGATCTTTCCCGACGAAGCGGTTCGCTTGGCGGAAAACATCGCGGCGTCGGCGCGAACGCTGGAGGAATTGCGCGAGGCGCTCGCGGCGTTCGACGGCTGCGGGCCGCTGTCCAACGCCAAGCATTTTCTGTTTTCCGCCGGTGCGCCGGGCGGGTTGATGGCGCTGGACTATGCGCCGGGCGAGGCCGAGGAGCGCGGCGGCGAGCCGTTTTCCGGCGACGAGGCGCGGCTGCTCGACGCGATGATGGCGGCGATGGACGAGAGTCGGGAAACCGCGTACTACGCGTATTTCTCGCCATGGCGGCCGGCGGGCGGGCAAAAGCTGGCGCCGCACGTCGCGGCGGCGCTGGCGCCCTTCGCGCGTCGGCATATCGAACTGGCGCGGCCGAAGGCGCTGCTGCTGCTCGGCGACGAGACCACGAAAATTTTGTTGGCGACCAATGAGCCGGCGCCAAAAGTTTACGCACGCCGATTCGATGTGCAATTTGGCGGGGCGAGCGTCGCCGTCTTTCCGGCGCCGGGACTCGCCGCGATGTTGCGGACAAATGCGCTCAAACGCGCGGCGTGGCGTGCTTTACGCGCGATCATGCGCGTTTATGCGCGCTGACGCTGGCCTATTTTGCCGCTTTCATGGAATTTTCGCCACCATAGCGCCGCGACACGTAATCGTCAACGATGCGGATGAATTCGTCGGCTATGCCCTCGCCGCGCAGCGTCATCGCCTTCTGCCCGTCGATAAACACCGGCGCCGCCGGAGTTTCGCCGGTTCCGGGCAGGGAAATGCCGATGTCGGCGTGTTTCGACTCGCCGGGGCCATTGACGATGCAGCCCATGACCGCGACGTTTAGCGCCTCAACCCCTTGATATTGCTCGCGCCAGATGATCATGCGGTCGCGGATGTGCGCCTGGATGTCGCGCGCCAACTCCTGAAACACCGTGGATGTCGTGCGGCCGCAGCCGGGACACGCCGCGACCAGCGGCACGAAGGTGCGAAAGCCCATCGTCTGCAAAATCTCTTGCGCCACTTGTACTTCCAGCGTGCGGTCGCCGCCGGGTTCGGGCGTCAGCGAGACGCGAATGGTGTCGCCGAGGCCGTCCTGCAGCAGCACGCCGAGCGCGGCGGCGGAGGCGACGATGCCCTTGGAGCCCATGCCCGCCTCGGTCAGGCCGAGATGCAGCGCGTAATCGCTGCGCGCGGCCAGCATGCGGTAGACGGAGATGAGATCCTGCACCGCCGAGACCTTGGCGGAAATGATTATTTTACCGCGACTTAGGCCGATTTCCTCGGCGCGCTGGGCCGAATATAGCGCGGAGCGGACCATCGCCTCGCGCATGACGGCGCGGGCGTCGATGGGCGCCTTGGAGGCCGCGTTGATATCCATCAGATGCGTCAGCATCTCCTGATCGAGCGAGCCCCAATTGGCGCCGATGCGGACGGCCTTGTTATGCTTGATCGCCAGTTCGACGATCGAGGCGAATTGCCGGTCCTTCTTTTCCTTGAAGCCGACATTCCCCGGATTTATCCGATACTTGGCGAGCGCCTCGCCGCAGGCGGGATGATCGGCCAGGAGCTTGTGGCCGATGTAATGGAAATCGCCGATCAGCGGAACCGTAACGCCCTGTTTATCAAGCTTTTCCCGAATATGCGGGACGGCGCTCGCGGCCTCGTCGCGATCGACGGTGATGCGCACCAGTTCCGAGCCCGCCCGCGCCAGCGCCGCGACCTGCGCGACCGTCGCGTCGATGTCGGCGGTGTCGGTGTTGGTCATCGACTGCACGACAATCGGCGCGCCGCCGCCGACCTTCACGGCGCTAGCGCCAGTCCCGATCACGACGCCGCGAGAGCGATGGCGCGGCGCGGGCGCGGCGGCCGTGGCCGGAGGCAAGGAGGTTTCGGGTTGCGAAATGTCGAGGGCTTGCGTCGTCATGGGGTCTCGCCGCTTTGTCCGGTCTCGCCTGAGACTTGCTTCGCGCCTTGGTGAGCCGGATTGGCCCGAAGGTCAAGGTAGGCTGTGAGGCGGAGCCTGAATTGCGGATCTAGCGCGAAACCGCGCCAGATCAGCGCGTCCTCCCAACGGTCGCCTCAAGCGCGCCGCGGCTCGCGCGCGCAATACCATAGTGACCGATACCGCTTCACCGCGAATCCGTTCCGGCCCAGTGTCTCGCTCACCTGGCGTTCGCATTCGGGTCCGTGCAACTCGATGATCAGCATGTCGACGCGATCCAGCCAGGCGTCGGCGGTCCGTCCGAGAACGTCGGCCTCGGCGCCCTCGATATCCATCTTCAATATATTAACGCGCTCCCAGCCCGCGCGCTCAAACAGATCGGGAACCGTGGTCGCTTCGACTGGCGCGCCGCCCCCGCCGACCGAAGCGCCGTCGTGCTCTCCAGAAATCATCACGGTTTCCCGCGTGGAGCCGAGCGCCATGTTGAGCAACATGACGCGTTCGCCGTAGGCTTCGAGATTTCGCTTCGCCATCGCGTGGTTAGCTGGATGCGGCTCCAGCGCGACGATTTGCAGATCTGGGTATCTCGACGCGAAATACGCGCTGCTGTCGCCGATATAGGCGCCGGCGTCGATCATTTTGAGAGGCGCGCTCGGCGGCGCGAACTTTCCATACTCCTCGCGGACGATGTTGTTGACGATCGTGGTCACGTCCGGCGTTCCCGGCCTGACGAGTATTGGGTGTTCCAAATTGTGAAGCCGCAATAATTCGGGCGGCCCGCGCTCGGCGCGCTCCAGCCGGTTGAGCGTCCGGGCCATTCCGAGACCTTCGCGCCTCGCGACCTCGATCGAATTATATGCCGACGACGCGCCGCTGTAGATCGCGGAATCATAGCCAAGAACGGACCTAACAGTGCGCCTCAGGAGTTCCATTAGCTGTTCCATTTTCGCGGTTTTGAGCCCGCTTCAACCGAGCTAGCCAAGCCTGACGACGCCGATCGGCGCTTGCCCGCGACCGACCGCCG
>JBAWEN010000517.1:0-8914 GCA_049591215.1 Methylocystis sp.
GACGACGAGCGCGCCGCCGCCGCGACCACCCCGCCAACCGGCGGCCGCGCCGCGACCGGCGCGACCAAAACCTGTCACGGCGTGGGACGATGAGCATTGGCCCGAGGAATGGCGGAGAATGCAGGCCGGAACTTTCGAGGGAGATGGCTCGGGGAAGGCGCCGGAACCGTCATCGGAAGAATGAGGAAGCCGTCGTCGCGAATTGTCCAAAATGCGAGCTTTCGAGGGCTCCAAAGATTGGCGTCACATTGATTCCTTACGCGCGGTTTCCGCACGCGCGCCATTGTTATCGATCAATTCGCCCCGTCGCATGCATCACAAATCGAACATGGGCGAAAATCGGCCCTTAGAGCGTTTTCCGTTCGAACGGAATCGTTCGAACGATAAGAAAAAGCTCAAGATCAAGATGTTAGAGTAAGCTCTTATCGAAAAAGTCTATCAACTTTTTCGGAGCTTGCTCCGGCGCCGGCGCGGTCATTCAGTTACGATCTTGTAATGTTCTCCAGGAATTATCGCCGCGCCGGACTCCAGTTCGTTAAGCAGCAGAAAATACTCCTCCGGGCGGTTTGGCGTGACCATGCGCGCGGCCAATGTGTCGATCGTGTCGCCGGGCGTAGCCGTCACCACCGCGATCTTGAGGCCATGCACGTCATAGACTTCTTGCGGACTGAGACGGCGGAAACTCGCGATCGAAGCGTCGAAGCGATGCTCGGCGTCTTCGTTGAGCGCGCGCATCGCGAAAATCAGGCGATAGACCTCGTTGTCCAGTTGGATCACCGCGAGCCGGAAATTCCATTCGCCCGCCCGAGCGGTGGCTGTCACGGCGGGCAGACCGTTCACCTCCAAGCGGCGCACCGAAGAGCGTAACAGGCCGTCGACCCATCCCGACGCGACATAGGTTTCCAGCGACTGCGAGGTCGGCGCTCGCACGCTGTCGAGACGCAACGCCTCGTTTTCCTTCTCGCGCACGCCAAATACGGCCTCGGCGGAATTTTCGAGAAGAAAGCCCTCGGGCGCGACGAAGGTGAAGCCCAACCGCGGATGCGTGAACACGCGCCCGCGCACGTAACCTTCGGCGGGATCGTCGCCAAACGCGACGCCGGCGATCGCCGCGAGATAGCCCTCGCGATCGCGCTGACCGATTCCCGGAGCTCCAATCTGGCGCGCCGCCGCGACGGCCCGCGCCACGCGATCCGGCGTGGAAGGATGGGTCGAAAGAATGTCGAAGTCGATCGAGGATTTATTCTTGCTGTAGAGGGCGGCGCGCAGCTCCGAGGATTTCCCGAGCGCCGTGAGAAAGCGGGGGGCGCCATAGGGATCGTAGCCCGCGCGCGCGATCACGCGCACGCCAATGGCGTCAGCCTCCAGCTCCTGCTGGCGCGAGAAACTCGCCACCGAGAGGCGTTGCGAAGAGCGAATCTCGTCCCCTTTTTGCTTGTTCTGGATGACCTCGGCGGCTTTGGTGATGACGGCGGCCTCGCGTTCGCGCTCGGCGCGCAGCGCGCTGTGGCGCGAAGTCACATGGCCGATCTCATGCGCCATGACCGCCGCGACCTCGGAGGCGTCGCCAGCGAGCGCCAAAAGGCCGCGCGTCACGTAAAGATTGCCGGAAGGCAAGGCGAAGGCGTTGACGACCGGTGTGTTGAGGATCGTCACCTTATACGCCGTTTGGTTGGGGTAGTCGCTGGCGTGCGCCAGCTTGACCAGAATGCCGTCGAGATAGGCTTCGGCCGCGGGCGCCTGGTACTCGCCGCCAAATTGGGCGACAAGCTCCTTGTGCTGGACCGAATTACGGTTGTCCACGCGCGGCGCGGTTTGCGGCGAATGCGAAGGCGCCGGCTTTATCTCGAAAAGCTGTCCCTGCTGCTCCAGTTGCGCGCAGCCGCCGAGGGCGAGGATGCCTAAACCACAAATCGCCGCCAAGGCTCGCCGGCGATACTCAGCGGATCGGGGCCGCGTCGAGAATTTCGATTTCGGCAGGGGCGGCGATCTCCATCCGCGGTCCATAATTCGTTTCAATCAAGCCTCGCACGCGAATGCGTCGCCCGTAGAGCGCTCGGGGAGTGACGCCATTTTGTTCGAATATACCCATATTCCGCTTCGAAATCACAACGGCGAAATCGACGTTTCGTCTCGGACCGAAATTCAGATAGACGGCGCCGGGCGCTTCGCCGACCGATTGAACCACGCCGGAGACCACCGCCATGCCCTTTTTGCCCGCCAGCGCCGCCCTGACCGCCTCTCCGGCGCCCGAGACCTCGACGACCGGATCGCCGATCCAAACGCCAAGATTCTGGTCGCGGGCGAGTTTTTCGGCGTCAAGATAGGTCTTCGCGCAAGGCGCCGCGACCGGATCGGGGCGAAAACGCGCGAGCCCTTCCGCCAGCAGCGCGGCGCCGACTGAAACGAGCGGAGCGTCCGGCGAGGAATCCGCGGCGGCGATCGCCTGCGCGGGCGCGCGGCCCCACCGATCGAGCCCCGAGGCGAGAGGGGATAAAAAGATCTGCTCGCCGGCGAGCCAGTTCGAGAGCCGCGAAAGGGCCGCTTCGCGTATTGTTTTGGCTTGGCCGCCGGAGGGCGGGAACTCCAGACCAGCGAGTGCGACGCGGCGTCCGTCGTCGAGCAGCAAATCAAAGTCTTCGTCGACCAGCGCCACAATGGCCGGATTGGCCAACGCGAGTGAACAGGGGCCCTCCTCGGCGGCGGGCGTCAAGCCGCCTTGGGCCGCGGCGCGGCCCGAATTCGACCCAAAAAGGGCTATAAAACAATAGATCGCGCAAAATCGCATGGTGACGCGAAGCAAGAGAGCCGCGGCAGCGGCTTGGGTCATGGCTCTAGGCGGCGCGCGCATGAATGAAATCCGATCCAATCGCCAATTTTCGCGGCGCCGGCAAGCTTGATCTTCCCCTAACAGGCTTGTGCAAGCGCTCACGCTATGAATATGGTCGCCGCGCCGCGGGACGCGGCGGCTAAGAGACGGCGGACCATGACGGAAACGAGGCCCCCGGCGCAAGAGCGCCAAATTGTCACGGACAAGGAAGCCCTGCTGTTTCATTCGCGCGGGCGTCCCGGGAAACTGGCCATCATCGCCACGAAGCCAATGGCGACGCAGCGCGATCTCTCGCTCGCCTATTCGCCAGGCGTCGCCGCGCCGGTGCTGGCGATCGCGGAAAATCCCTCGCTCGCCTACGACTACACGATCAAAGGCAATATGGTCGCGATCATCACTAATGGCACGGCGATTTTGGGATTGGGAGATCTCGGCGCGCTCGCGGCGAAGCCGGTGATGGAGGGAAAGGCGGCGCTGTTCAAGCGGTTCGCCGACATTGATTCAATCGACCTCGAGGTCGACACCAGGGATGTCGAGGAGTTCATCGGCGCCGTGCGCTATCTCGGGCCGACATTCGGCGGCATAAATCTCGAGGATATTAAGGCGCCGGAATGTTTCATTATCGAAGAGCGGTTGCGCGAATTGATGGATATTCCCGTTTTTCATGACGACCAGCATGGAACGGCGATCATCTCCGCCGCGGGCATGCTCAACGCCCTGCAACTGACCGGGCGCGACATCAAAACCGCGAAACTCGTCTGCAACGGCGCCGGCGCCGCGGGCATCGCCTGTCTCGATCTCGCCAAGGCGCTCGGCTTTAATCCGGCGAATGTCACGCTCTGCGACACCAAGGGCGTGGTTTATCGTGGCCGCGTCGAGGGCATGAATCAATGGAAAAGCGCGCACGCGATCGAGACGAGCGCGCGCACTTTGGCGCAGGCGCTTGAAGGCGCCGATATTTTCTACGGTCTTTCCGCGAAGGGCGCGCTAACGCCAGCGATGCTGAAGACCATGGCCAAGGATCCGATCGTATTCGCCATGGCCAATCCCGACCCGGAAATCACGCCGGAAGAGGCGATGGCGGCGCGTCCCGACGTCATCGTGGCCACGGGCCGTTCCGACTATCCCAACCAAATCAATAATGTGTTGGGCTTCCCCTATATTTTTCGCGGGGCGTTGGACGTGCGCGCGAAAACCATCAACATGGAGATGAAAATCGCGGCGGCGAATGCGCTCGCGCAATTGGCGCGCGAGGACGTGCCAGATGAGGTGGCCAACGCCTATCGCGGCGCGCGGCCGCGCTTTGGCCGCGACTATCTGATCCCCGCGCCGTTCGATCCCCGCCTCATTTCGGTCGTGCCGCCGGCCGTCGCCATGGCGGCGATGGAATCAGGCGTCGCGCGTCGACCTATCGTCGACCTTAAACTCTACCGCGCGGAACTATCGGCCAGGCGCGATCCGGTCGCCGCCGTCATGCAGACGATTTTCGAGCGGGTGCGGCGCAGCCCAAAGCGCGTCGTCTTCGCGGAGGGCGAGGAAGAGCAAGTGATTCGCGCCGCGCTCGCCTTCGTCAATCAAGGGCTTGGCCGGGCGATCCTGGTCGGCCGCGAGGACCGCGTGCTGCGCACGGCGGCCGAGGCCGGACTGGAGCTTGGCGACGGCATCGAAGTGCATAACGCCAAGCTGTCGTCGCGCAACGCGGTCTATGCGCAGTTTCTGTTCGAACGTTTGCAGCGGCGGGGCTTTTTGTTCCGCGACTGCCAGCGGCTCATCAACACCGATCGCAATCACTTCGCCGCCGCGATGGTCGCGCAAGGCGACGCCGACGCCATGGTGACCGGCGTCACGCGCAATTTCTCCAACGCGCTGGAGGATGTCCGGCGTGTCGTCGACCAGAAGCCCGGCCACAGGCTTATAGGCGCATCTTTGGTGCTCGCCAGCGGCCGCGTCGTGGTCGTCGCCGACACGGCGATCACCGAAATGCCGGAGGCGGCCGATCTCGCGGAAATAGCCATCGAGGCCGCGGGCGTCGCGAAACGCATCGGGCTCGAACCCCGCGTCGCCATGCTGGCCTTTTCGACCTTCGGCTATCCTCCGGGCGAGCGCACCGCCCGCGTTCACGAGGCGGTGCGGATTCTGGATCAGCGCCGCGTGGACTTCGCCTATGAGGGGGAAATGGGCGCCGACATCGCGCTAAATCGTCAGCTCATGGCCTCCTATCCGTTCTGCCGTCTCAAGGACACCGCCAATGTTCTTGTCATGCCAGCGTTTCATTCGGCGGCTATCTCCACGAAAATGTTGCAGGAATTGGGCGGCGCGACGGTGCTGGGACCACTGATCGTGGGACTCGACAAACCAATCCAGATCGTTCAACTCGGCTCCACCGACGCTGAAATCGTCAATATGGCGGCCTTGGCCGCTTTTGGCGTCGGCGGCTGATGAGCGTGAACGCCTTGGCCGCGTCGCTAAGTCGGCGATCCCGAAAAATGAGAGACGTTACGTTATGAAGATCACGATGATCGGCTCGGGTTATGTTGGCTTGGTTTCTGGGGCGTGCTTCGCGGATTTTGGTCATGTGGTGATTTGCGTCGACACGGACGCGGGGAAGATCGATCGTCTTCGGCGGGGCGAGATTCCGATTTACGAGCCTGGACTGGACGAGCTTGTCGCGACCAACGCGCGTCAAGGCCGGTTGTCGTTCACGACCGAGCTTGGCCCGGCGGTCCGCGGCGCCGACGCGGTGTTCATCGGCGTCGGGACGCCGTCGCGCCGCGGCGATGGGCACGCGGATCTTTCTTATGTCTACGCCGCCACGAAGACCATCGCCGAGGCGCTGGAAGGCTTTACGGTCGTCGTCAATAAATCGACGGTTCCGGTTGGCACCGGCGACGAGGTCGAGCGCATCATCCGCGAGATTCGTCCGGACGCCGATTTCGCGGTCGTGTCGAACCCGGAGTTTTTGCGCGAGGGCGCGGCGATCGAGGATTTCAAGCGTCCCGACCGGGTGGTGATCGGCACGGACGATCCGCGCGCGCGCGAGGTGATGAGCGAGATTTACCGGCCCTTGAGCCTGAACCAGCCGCCGCTGCATTTTGTCGGGCGCCGCACCTCGGAACTGACCAAATACGCGGCCAACGCCTTTCTGGCGACAAAAATCACCTTCATCAACGAGATCGCCGATTTGTGCGAAAAGACCGGGGCCGACGTTCAGGATGTCGCGCGCGGCATCGGGCTGGACAAGCGCATCGGCAACAAGTTTCTGCACGCCGGCCCCGGCTACGGCGGCTCGTGCTTTCCCAAGGATACGCTGGCTTTGCTGAAGACCGGGCAGGACGAGGGCGCGCCGTTGCGGATCGTCGAGACGGTGGTCGCGGTCAACGACGCGCGCAAACGCGCAATGGCGCGCAAGGTGATGCATGCGCTGGGCGGCTCGGTGCGCGGCAAGCGCGTCGCGCTACTGGGCCTCGCCTTCAAGCCCAACACCGACGACATGCGCGACGCGCCTTCGCTGGCCATCGTCGCCTCGCTCGCAGGCGATGGGGCGCAAGTCCACGCCTATGACCCCGAGAGCATGGAGCAAGCGCGGCCGCTGATGCCGGAGGCGGTATTCTTCGACGACGCTTACGCCGCGATCGACGGCGCCGACGCACTGGTGATCGTGACCGAATGGGACGCCTTCCGCGCCCTCGATCTCGACCGGGTAAAAGCCCTGCTCAAGACCCCGGTGATCGTCGATCTGCGAAACATATACCGCCCCGAAGACGCCAGAAAACGCGGCTTCACCTACATAAGCGTCGGAAGAGCCTGAAGCTGGGCGGAAAGCGGCCGCTCGCGGCGGCGATCATGATATGCTGTCCGGTCCCTGGCGACGACCGATCGCCGAAAACGCTCGAGAGATGGAGGCGAGGCGAAAAAATGAAAACGTTTTCGCGTCGCGTCGCGGCTCTCGCCGTCGCCCTCGTTTTGCTAACGGGTTGCGCCGAGCGGCCGCACGGCGTCCTGACGCCGACCGGCGCGCAAGCGCCGGGAACAAGCCGCGTCGACATGCTGATCGCGACGACCCGCGATTCCGAGGGCGCGCGGCCCGGCGAACTGTTCACCGGCGAGCGCGGCGCGGGGCTGGCCTTCGCCGATATAGCGATTTCGCTCCCGCCCGACAGCATGCGTAAAATCGGCGACGTCCAGTGGCCGGAGTCCAGCCCGCCCGATCCGCTGCGCGACTTTGTGACGCTACGCGCCGACCGGCTGGACCGGGCCGCCGCATTGGCGCGTTTCGACGCCCGCATCGCGAAGACGCCCCATCGTCAGGTGCTGGTGTTTGTGCATGGCTTCAACACCCGCTTCGAGGAGGCGGTTTATCGTTTCGCGCAAATTGTCCATGACGCCGGTTCGACCGCGCTGCCGGTCTTGTTCACCTGGCCCTCGCGCGGCAAGCTGCTGGCCTATGGCTACGATCATGAAAGCGCCAGCTACTCCCGCGACGCGCTGGAAGAAGTGCTGCAAAGCCTCGCCCGCGACAAATCGGTCGGCGAAATTTCGATATTGGCGCATTCGATGGGCAATTGGGTGACGATCGAGGCTTTGCGCCAGATGGCGATTCGCAATCATGGTCTTCCCGCGAAGATCACAAGCGTCATGCTCGCCGCGCCCGATGTGGATTTTGACGTGTTCCAGCGCCAGATCGCGCAGATTGGCTCGGCTTCCGCCCGCTTCACGATTTTTGTTTCGCGCGACGACCAGGCGTTGGCCGCGTCGCGGCGCGTGTGGGGCGACAAGCCGCGCCTTGGCGCCATCGATCCCGAAACCGCGCCGTATAAGCAGGATCTTCACGCCAATCGCGTCGTCGTCGAGGATCTCACCGGCGTGACCTCGGACGATCCGCTCAATCACGCCACATTCGCGCAAGCCCCCGAAGTCGTTCGACTGATCGGTCGGCGCCTCGCGGGCGGCCAAGCGCTTACCGACGGCGGCTCCGGCGTCGGCGACAAATTTGGACAGATCGCCGTCGGCGCGGCGGGCGCCGTGGGCTCGGCGGCGGGCGTCGCGATCTCCGCGCCGTTCGCGGTCATCGACCCGCGCACGCGCGAAAACCTCGGCGAAAACTTCGAGCACGTGGGATCGAGTTTTGGCGACGCGGTTGGAGCGGGCGGAGCGGTTTTCGGAGGGCGCTGATGTCCGACGCCGCCGTCGCCCGTCCGTTGCCGCGCCCCTTGGCGGCGTTGCTCGCCCTCGCGCCAATCGTTCTCGCCGCCGCGCTCGGCAACGCGGCGACGATGCCCAATCTCGCCGACTGGTATGCAAGTCTCGTCAAACCGGCGCTGAATCCGCCCAATTGGGTGTTCGGCCCCGTCTGGACGGCGCTTTACCTTCTGATCGCCTGCGCTTTTTACCGCATCCTGCGCTCAAAGCCGTCGACCGCGCGCCGGCGCGCGATTTCGATCTTCCTTTTCCAGATGGCGCTGAACTGCGCCTGGTCCTTCGCTTTTTTCGCCGCGCATAGCCCCATGCTTGGGGTGGTGGTTATCGTGGCGATGGAGGGGGCCATCGTCGCGACCATCGTTTTATTTCATCGGATCGACAAAACGGCGGCTCACCTGCTTTGGCCCTACGCGGCCTGGGTCGCCTTCGCGGCCTATCTCAACGCGGCGATCTACCGATTGAATTAAGGTTTACGCGGCAATTGCGTCGGTGCGCCGACAACGCCCGCATGGCGCGCTCTCCCGGGACGGGGGCATTTTATCGATGGCTTCTCGCAGACGTATCGCGAACCTTAGGGCCAGCGAATAGCTCAATAGATCGGATGGCGCCGGCATAGCTCGCGCACCTCGTCGCGAATCGCCAAGATCATCGGCGCGTCGTGCGGGCTTCGCAGGACTTGATCGATCCAGCGCCCGATCGACTGAAATTCGCCGACGCCGAATCCGCGCGTCGTCCCGGCGTTGCTGGACAGGCGCAGCCCGGACGGGCTTTCGGGCGGGCGCCTATCGAACGGGAGAAGATTCTTGTTCACGGCGAGGCCCGCGCGCTCCAATGCCGCCGCCGCCACGTCGCCGGTGACGCTTCTGGAGGCGAGGTCGACCAGCA
>JBAWEN010000518.1:0-2194 GCA_049591215.1 Methylocystis sp.
CCGTCGCGCCAAGGCACAGACGCGCCGCCACCGCCGCCGCCGAGCCGCCCGACGAGCCGCCGGGCACGATCCTCGCCGCGTCGAACCCATCAGCGCCCTTGCGCCGCCATGGCGAGACGACCGGGCCGAAGGCGCTGGTCTCGTTCGACGAGCCCATCGCGAATTCGTCGAGGTTGAGTTTGCCCAGCATCACGGCGCCGTCGCGCAGTAGATTGGCGCTGACGGTCGATTCATAAGTGGGCGTGAAATCGTCAAGGATGCGGCTCGCCGCCGTCGTGCGCACGCCCTTGGTGCAGTAAAGATCCTTGATCCCGAGCGGCAGCCCCTCCAGCGGCCCGGCTTCGCCGCGCGAAATGCGCGCGTCGCTTTGCTTCGCCGCTTCGAGCGCCAGCTCCGGCGTCTTGGTGATGAAGGCGTTGAGCAGGCCGGCGCGCTCGATGGCCTCGACATGCGCCTTCGCGAGTTCGCTGGCGGACAGCGTCTTCGCGAGCAAGGCGTCGCGCGCCTGAGCCAAAGTTAGATGCGTGGGATCGGACATGAAGGGAACTCTATTTTAAGGCGAAGGGCGGCGCGGGCGGCTTATTCGATGACCTTGGGCACGACGAAGAAGTGATCCTCGCGCTCCGGCGCGTTGGCGAGAATATCGTCGGCGAAGCCGCCGTCGGTGACGACATCCTCGCGCTTCTTCATCTTCATCGGGAGCACGGAGGTCAGGGGCTCGACGCCGGACACATCGACCGCGTTCAACTCCTCGACAAAGGCCAGAATGGCATTGAGCTCTTTCCCAAGCCGCTCGACCTCGTCGTCCCCGACGGCGATGCGCGAAAGATGCGCGATACGGCGAACGATGGCTGAATCGACCGACATGTTTGAGGCTCCGCTCGTTTCCTACCCCGGCGCTATAGCACCCGCCGCTTTCGCGGCGCAATGCGGCGCGGGCGCGTCCTTCTCCCGCCCGCGGGAGAAGGTGGCCCCGCGAAGCGGGGTCGGATGAGGGCGGCCGCGGTTCCCCGCCGCGACATTTCCACTCAGTCCGGGAGCGCGACGAAAGGATCGGCATGCGCCACGCCGAGCGCATCGAAATGCCGCCCGTTGCGGGTGAGCAGCAGGAGATCGCGGGTTCGCGCGGTCGCGGCGATCAGCACATCGGCGAGGCCGGGGTTTGCGCCCTTGGCGGTCGCGGCGTCGGACATCCGCCCCGCCGCGCGGCCAATTTCCGCGTCCACATGGATCAACCGATCGTCAAAGGTTTCGAGCAGTCGATCCAGCCATTCCGTCAGCCGCGCCGCCCGCTCCGCGCCGCCGGCGCGGCGCAGCTTGCAAATTCGCTGTTCGATTTCGGCGACTGTTATCGTCGAGAGATGAAGCTCGCCGTCTCGGGCGCGCAGCCATGCCTCGGCATCGCTTGAAGGGCGCGGTCTTCCCGGCGCCAAGGCCGAAACCACGGAGGTATCCAGCAAGCACGGCTTTATCACAAGTCGACATCTCGCATCGGTCGCTCGTCGCGCTCGAACTCCACGCCGCCGGGAAAGGACAGCAGAAAGTCGACGAATGACGGCGTCTCCGCAGGGTAGATTTTGCGCGCGTCGGCGATCGGGGTGATCACCGCGACGGGAACGCCATGCCGCGTGATCGTCGTCGGACGCCCCCGCGCCGCCGCCTCGATCAGAGCGGAAAAGCTCGCTTTCGCGTCTCGCGCCTGAATGGTTTTCATGGCTCTTTCGAGTGTGACTTCATGTAGTCATAGTGGGCGCGGGCGGGAAGCGAGTCAAGCGTCGCCCCGCCTTGGCGGGGCAAGCGAAAGCGCTTAAGGCTGGGTCCGCGATTTTTCGTTTCAGGGGACTTTCTTTGGCCGACGAGAGCAAAAGCGGCGGGCTGAAAATTTCGTCGCGCGAGGAGCTGGAAAACTGGCTCGAAAGCCTGCCGCCCGAGCAAGACCGCTGGGTCGCCGTCGCGATTGCCGCACGCGCGGCGTTGCGGGTTGTCCCGCTCGTTGCGAGGGACGTTCCCCGCGAAAGAAACACCGACAACCGAAGCTTCCTCAAATTAACTTTCGCGGTGCTGTTTGCTGACGCAGTGTGGCGCGTTGCTGGCAAATATCCAACCCGCGCCAGTGTCTTGCCTTTCAAAGCCGCATACTCTGAACTCGCCTATATGAACGTCGTTTATGCCGATTCCGCCGTGTCCAGCGTGG
>JBAWEN010000519.1:0-6207 GCA_049591215.1 Methylocystis sp.
CCGCGACCGCCTGCGGACGGCCATAGCCGAGATTGCATAGCGCCGAGATCGCGTCGCGCACCGACGACGGCGCGTTGGAGGCGTCCTCGCCGGCCAGCCGCGCCGCCGCGGCGTCGACCGAGGCGAAGGCCGGAGCCTTGTCCTTCAGTTCGGCGACGATGCGCGCCGCGAGCTTCGGCCCGACGCCCGAGGCGCGCGAGACCGTCGCCTTGTCCTGCATGGCGATGGCGTTGGCCAATTCGTCCGGGGGCAGGATCGACAAAATCGCCAGCGCGACCTTGGCGCCGACGCCTTGCACGCTCTGCAGCAGGCGAAACCAGTCGCGCTCGGCGCCCTGCGAAAAGCCGAACAGCCGGATGGAGTCCTCGCGCACCTGCGTCTCTATGGCGAGCGTCGCCGGTTCGCCGGCGCGCGGCAGATGCTGCAAGGTTCGGCTGGAGCAATTCACGACATAGCCGACGCCGGCCACGTCGAGAATGACGAAATCGTCGCCAAAGCTGTCCACGACGCCCCTAAGCTTGCCGATCATCCGCGCCTCGCTGCTTCGCCATCATGCCCCCGCGCCGTCATGCCCCCGCGGCCAGCCGGCGCTCTAGCAGGCGCGCCCCGCGATGCTGCGCGTGGCAGATCGCCACCGCCAGCGCGTCCGCCGCGTCCTTGCTGGCGGCGAAGCTCGCCGGCAGCAGCACGCGCACCATCATCGCGATCTGCGCCTTGTCGGCATGGCCGTTGCCGACCACGGTTTTCTTCACGAGGTTGGCGGCGTATTCCTCGACGTCGAGCCCCGCGAGCGCCGGCGCCGTCAGCGCCACGCCGCGCGCCTGACCCAGTTTCAGCGCGGACTGCGGATCGCGGTTGACGAAAGTCTCCTCGACCGCCGCCTCTCGCGGCGCGTGAAGAGCGATGACTTCCATCAGCCCCAAATGCAGCTGGCGCAGACGCTGGCCCATCGGCGCGTCGCCGTCGGAGCGCACGCAGCCCGAGGCGACGAACGAAAGCCGCGCGCCCTCGGCGTCGACGATCCCCCAGCCGGTGTTGCGAAGGCCGGGGTCTATGCCGAGAATGCGAATCGTCTGGAGCGTCATGGCGCCAGCTTAACGGCAAAGCCCCGCGTCAGACCAGCGGCGCGGTCTCGATCTTCCGCAGCGCGTCGACCACCGCGTCGAAAGGGAGAAGCGTCGAGGCGTGGCGCGCCTTGTAATCGCGCACCGGCTCCAACACAGCGAGATCGGCCCATTTGCCGTCCGGCGCCGGACCGTTCTCCTTGAGCATCTTGCGCATTTTTTCGCGCAGCTCTCGCAGTTCCCCCGGCGTCGCGCCGAGGATGTTGCGCGCGAGGATGGAGGCGGAGGCCTGGCCCAGCGCGCAGGCTTTCAGCTCTTGCGCGTAATCGGCGACCTTGCCGTCCTTCAGCGCGACGTCGACCGTGATCGTCGAGCCGCACAAACGGGAATAGGCGGTCGCGCTGGCCTGCGGCGCGGCCAATCTCCCAAGATGCGGGATATCGGCGGCCAGCTCCAGTATGCGCTTGTTGTAAACCGAATCGAGCATGGGCGGAAACACCGGCGGCTTGGGGGTTACTTTGTCTGATGCAACGATTATATAGGTTGCCTTGGGTTCGCGCGGAAGCGTCGACTGGGGGGCGTCGCGGCCAGATGCTTGCATGACGGCGCCCGAATTCGAATTGTCGATCCAATTCGCTTGGAATTTGACGGTTTCCGGACAATCTGGCCGGCGCTGAATTTCGAGGAGTAAGCCCACGCGGTTCGCGCCGTGGGATATGTCGCCGACGTTCGCGCGTCGGTTTGTGGCCCGGCGGCGAATCGGCCGGGCAGTTTGTCGCCGAACCGGAGGCGCCACATGGATGACGTGGTTAAGTCCTTGATTCCTTCCCAGAAAATCAAACCGATCCGACCCCTCGAAAAACCCAGTCGCCAAGAAGCGGAAGACGCCGTCCGGACTCTGCTGCGCTGGGCGGGCGACGATCCCAGCCGCGAAGGCTTGCTCGAGACGCCGGCCCGCGTGGTCAAGGCCTATGAGGAGTTGTTCAGCGGCTACAGGCAGGATCCCAAGGAAGTTCTGGAGCGCGTATTCGCCGAGGTCGAAGGCTACGACGATCTGGTCTTGGTGCGCGACATCCCGTTCTTTTCGCATTGCGAGCACCACGTCGTGCCCTTCGTGGGCAAGGCGCATATCGCCTATTACCCGACCGACGGCGTCGTGGGCCTCTCGAAACTGGCGCGACTCGTCGACGTGTTCGCGAAGCGCCTGCAAACGCAGGAGGCGCTGACCGCGCAAATCGCCTCGACGATCGATCAGGAGTTGAACCCGCGCGGCGTGGCCGTGCTGGTGGAGGCCGAGCATATGTGCATGTCGATGCGCGGCGTGCTGAAACAGGGCGCGTCCACCGTCACGGTTCAGTTCTCCGGCGCGTTTCGCGACAATCCCAGCGAGCAGGCGCATTTCTATACGCTGTTGCGCGGCGCCCGTTAGTGAGCACGGCGCCGGACAAGCACGCGCTGGAAGAGGGCGCCGACTTCACGCCGCGCTTCGACGCGCAAGGGCTGATCGTCTGCGTGACCGTCGAAGCCGCGACGCGGCAGGTGTTGATGGTCGCCTACATGAACAGGCTCGCGCTCGACAAGACCATCGAGACCGGCGAAGCGCATTATTGGTCGCGGTCGCGCCAAAGTCTGTGGCGCAAGGGCGAGACCTCCGGCCAGGTGCAGCGCGTCGTGTCCCTGAGCGTCGATTGCGATCAGGACGCGATTCTGCTCGATGTGGAGCCGGGGGGCGACGGCAAGGCTTGCCACACCGGGCGTAAATCCTGCTTTTATCGCAAGCTTGAACGCGGCCCGAACCGCTGCCTTGTTTTCGTGCAGTAGATGCCTCGCGCGCGGGCGCCATTAACGCATCCGCTACTTTCGAAGCGCAGACTCCTATATTAAATCTAAACAGAGGCGAATCGCCTCGTCCGGGTCGGGAACCGCATTTAAGGAGCGGCGCCATGTTCTCGTTGATGCGAAAGAGTTTCGATATGTCAGGCGAACGCGGCGCGGTTTCGATCTCGCCTCCGTCCGCGGACCAGCGACCCGATGGCGCTCGCGGACCTCGGCGCCCCAAAATCGGCTTGGCGCTTGGCGCCGGCGCGGCGCGGGGCTGGACCCATATTGGCGTTTTGCGCGAGCTCGCGGACAATGGGATCAAGCCCGACGTGATCGCCGGCACCTCGATTGGCGCCGTCATCGGCGGCTGTTACGCCGCCGGCAGGCTCGACGAAGTCGAGGGTTTCGCGCGCTCGCTGACCAAGCGCCGGGTCTTCGCGATGATGGACCTGTCGTTCTCCGGCATGAGCCTCATCAGCGGCGATCGTCTGAAATCCGCGCTGGAGAAGCAGGTCGGCGGGGTCCAGATCGAAGATTTGCCGATTCCTTTCGCGGCGGTCGCGACCGAGGTCGGCACCGGCCACGAAGTCTGGCTGCAACGCGGCCCGCTGGATTTGGCTATCCGCGCCTCCTACGCGCTGCCTGGCATTTTCGAGCCCGTGCGAATCGGCGACCGCTATTTGTTCGACGGCGCGCTGGTCAATCCGGTCCCGGTCACGGTCTGCCGCGCGCTGGGAGCGGAGTTCGTGATCGCGGTCAATGTGACGGCCGACACGATGTATCGTTCCGCCGTGATTCCGAACCAGTCGGCGGCGGCGACGCCGACCGACGCGGGCTCCAAGGGGCCTTTCGCCGGCCGCGCCGGGTCCGCGCTGGAAGGCGGCCTGCTGCCTCGATATTTCGAGCGGCGCGCCGGCGACGCGCCGAATGTCGCGACGGCGATGATCGACGCCTTCAACATCATTCAAGATCGCATCCTTCGCTCGCGGCTCGCCGGCGACCCGCCGGACGCGACGATTCACGCGCGTCTCGAGGAAATCGGCATGTTCGACTTTCACAAGGCGGAGCAGTTGATCGCCGCCGGGCGCGAGGCGGCCAAGCGGGCGCTGCCGAATATTTTCGCCCATATCCCCGCGCCCGGCGCGTCGGCCTGAGCGCTTTCCGCTCGCATGAAATCATGCGAGCGACAAGAAATCGCTCAAAATCATAATGTTAGAGCAAGTTCTCATCGAAATAGTCTGTCAACTTTTTCGGAACTTGCTCGAAGCGCCGGCGCCCGAAATTACAGCAGCTTGCCGGGGTTCAGTATCCCCTTGGGGTCGAGCGCGGCCTTTATCGCCCGCATCGCCTCCAGCGCGGTCGGATCCTTGACCCGCCGCAAAAGCTCGCGCTTGAGCTGGCCAATCCCGTGTTCGGCGGAAATCGAGCCGCCAAATTTCTCCACGACGCCGTGCACGATGTCGCCGATCTCGTCCCACCGCGCGAGAAAGGCGGACCGATCCGCGCCGACCGGCTGCGAAATGTTAAAATGGATGTTGCCGTCGCCCATATGGCCGAAGGCGACGGGCCGCGCGCCGGGAACGCGGGCGGTCACGAGACGGCTCGCTTGCTCGATAAAGGCCGGGACATCCTTCGGCGCGACCGAGACGTCGTGCTTGATCGAGCCGCCTTCGCGCTTTTGCGCCTCGGACAGCAACTCGCGCAGGCGCCAGAAATCCGCGGCGTGAGCGAGCGAATCCGCCACCGCGGCGCCGCCTACGAGCAGCCTGGCCGTCGCGCGGCTCAACATGTCGATAACCGCGTCCCTAAAGCCGTCCTCTTCCATCGCGGCGCATTCGACCAGCGCGTACCAAGGAAAGACATGGGGAAAGGGATCACGCGCGACATCGTCGTGCCTGAGCACGAGCTCCATGCCGATGCGGGGCAGCAGTTCGAAGGCTTGCAGGGCGCCGCCCATGCGCGACTTGCAAAAATTCAGCAGATCCAGCGCTCGGTCGGGATCGGCGAGGCCGACAAACGCCGTGACGCGGGCGCGCGGACGCGGGAACAGCTTCAGCGTCGCCGCGGTGATCACCCCGAGCGTTCCCTCCGATCCGATCATCAAGCGCGTGAGATCGTACCCCGTATTGTCCTTGCGCAGCTTGGAGAGACCGGACAGGACGCGCCCGTCGGCCAGCACCGCTTCGACGCCCAGCGCGAGATCGCGCGCCGAGCCATAGGCGATCACATGCACCCCGCCGGCATTGGTCGCGAGATTGCCGCCAATCGTGCAGGAGCCCTCGGAAGCCAGCGAAAGCGGAAAATAGCGATCGACCGATTCGGCGGCGGCTTGCGCGCGCGCAAGCGTGACTCCGGCGTCCACCGTCATGGCGTCGCTGGCGGGATCGATATCGCGGATCTTGTCGAGTCTCGTTAGCGACAGCACGATCTGCCGCCGCGTGTCATCGGGCGTTTGGCCGCCGACGAGGCCAGTATTCCCGCCTTGCGGAACCACTCCGGTTCCGCTCTCATTGCAAAGAGCGAGAACCTGAGAGATTTGCGCGACAGTCGATGGTCTGACTACCGCGAGGGCGCGCCCAACGAACAGGCCGCGCGGCTCCTGCATATAGGGAAACATTTCACCCGGATCGGCGAGGACGCTTTTTTCGCCTACGACCGCCGCGAGGCGTGCAAGCAAATCCATCGCGCCTTTCCGACCATTTGTAACAACCGACGAAATTGCTCTTGCCTTCAACCTTTTGTTAAGGTCAAGCGCCTAAGTCAACGACGCCGGCGATATCCTCTGTCGTCGCGGCGGACGCGGACATAAGCGGCCTTCATGGCCGGGGCGCAGCTTAGGACGATACTGCACAATGTCGCGGCGATTAGCGCATTCATCATGACCATCTCCTTCCAGATTCGCGGGGAGACTAGGAGATTTCCCCATTCACGCTGGACTATGACGCAAATGCTATGCCGGATTTTTCGAGGCGGCAAGCGAAATAACCTAGCTCCCGGCGAAGGCGCCTCTCCTGCCTTCTCGAACTGATATAGTTGTCACAATGTTGTTACCCAGTCGTTAACCCGTGAGATTTTTCGTATTTTTCGTAAATTGTTTCACACTCCGGCTTTATCTCGACAGCAGGCTTCTTTTGCGAACGGGCCGCGTCATGCGCGAAAATGTCGCGACGAGTTCGACATGCGGCGAGAAGCGGAACTGATCGATTGGCGTGACCTCTCCCAGCACGTATCCGCCGGCGACCAGAATCCCGGCGTCGCGCGCGAAGCTGTGGGCGTCGCAGGACACGGCGACGATCCTGTCGACGCTGGATTTAACGAGTTG
>JBAWEN010000520.1:0-1963 GCA_049591215.1 Methylocystis sp.
GTTAAGACCCGCGCCGGGAAAACCGCCAATCCGGCCGCGCGGCTTTGATCAGCATCACTTCCGCGAGCGACTGCGGCGTGATGAGACCCTTGAAGACGCCATCCGCGCCGACGACGCCAACCGCCGAGGCTTCCCCGAGCTTCTCCATCGCCTTGTCGAGCGTCTCAGTTGGATCGACCGTCGCGATGGCGCCATGGGCGAACGGCGCGACGCGCGCGCCGGCTTCGCCGGCCTTGATCGCCTCCACGATATCGGAGCGGGACATCACGCCCAAAAATGCTCCGGAACCGTCGACGAACGGAAAGCTTTCCTGCGACGTCGCGAGGAGAATATCCGCGGCTTCGCCGATGGTTGCTTCGTGGCCGATCGTCGCCATGCGCGTTTCCATGGCGTCGGCGACCTTAATGCCGCGCGTCGCCTCCGACACAAAGCTCATTTGCGCCTCTCCCGTCGCGGCGAAAAAGACAAAAAAGGCGATGAACAGCAGCATGGGATTGCCAAATAGACCGAGGAAACCAAGCACCAGGGCGAAGCCCTGACCGATCAGCGCGGCGATGCGCGTCGCGCGCTCCTGCCCGAGCCACATCGCCAGGGCGGCGCGCAGCACCCTGCCCCCGTCCATCGGAAAAGCAGGAACCAAATTGAACAGGCCGAGAAAGAGATTGGCGGCCGCGAGCCGCTCGATCGCGCCGATCGCGGGGTCGTCGAGATGGGTGATCGCGCTCGGCGCGATCGCGCCGACGCCCAGCAGCAGCGCCGCCGCGATCACGAAATTCACGGCGGGGCCCGCGAGCGCGATCAGCAATTCCTGATAGGGCTTTTCCGGCATTTTGTTGAGATCGGCGACGCCGCCGATCGGCAGCAGCGTGACTTCCTTCGAAACGATGCCGAACCGCCGCGCCACGAGGATATGGCCGAATTCATGCAGCACGACGCAAGTGAAAATCGCCAAGATGAACAGCACGCTGTCGCGCGCGGCGATGGCTCCGCCGCGCTGATAGGCGGAAAATCCGATCCAGGCCAGAAGCAGCAGGAAGGTGAGGTGAACGCGGACCGCCGTCCCGCCGAAACGGCCAATTGTGATGGACCAACCCATGACGAACCGCCATTGCTCGGACGAACGATATGTTGAACCGGACTCTCGCTTATTTCAACGCACTCGGCAACGCCGACGCGCCGCGGGCAGAGTGCACGGAGGCCGCGCAAGCGCTGCAGACATTGTTTCGCCACGATCAATAATCTAAGGTGACTTAAGCTCCGTCGAATTCGCGCGCGGATTGGAACATTTGACCTCAATGACCGCCTGGTTCGTTCACAAGATGCGTCTTACGGGCGCGATCGTCACGATCGCGCTCTACGCATTTTGCGCGATTCAGGTTGCGGCGACGGCTTCAACGATTCATTGTTCTTCGCACCCGTGTCACGAGATCGTCCAGCCGGGGGCCGATGGCTCGAGCGGCCATCACTTCCACGACGGCGCGGCCCCGACGGACGGCATGGCGAAAGCGGACCTTGGCGGTGAGGGAAAGGCCAAAAGTCACGCCGATCCCGGCTGCCAGTTCTCTTGTTCCACCGGCCTGTCCCCAGACGCCGCTCCCGTGATGGCGCGAGCGTCGGAAGTTTCCGTCCCATTCGGAGCGCTGGCTCGCGACCCCGATAGCCGCTCGCCCGAACGGCTCGTCCGACCGCCCAGAATCCCTCTCGCATAATGATTCCCCGCGCGCCGGCGACATCGCCGCGCGCATAAAATCATTCCACGCGTCGAGGGACTTCATGTCTTCGCAAATTCAAGCTCGCGCGACCTTTTTCACGGGATCGCGGCTGGCTTCAGGCGTCAACCTGATAATCGTCGTTTCACTCGCCATCGTCCTTCCGTGCGTCGCTTGCCCGGCGGCCCCCCTCGCGGGCGCTGACGCGGCCGGTGCGGCGTCCGACGCGGCTCGATGACATCGCCGCCTCGATG
>JBAWEN010000521.1:0-3358 GCA_049591215.1 Methylocystis sp.
TCCTTCCACCTCTCGCGCGACGCGCGCGCAAACGTCCTTATGCACCAAAACGTCGCGCACGACGCCCTTTTTCGCCGCCGCGCGCCCCGCCTCGAACTGCGGCTTGATCAGCGCGATCAACGTCGCGTCCGGCGCGGCGAGCGCCAGCACGTTCGGCAGGATCAGCGCCAGGGAAATAAAGCTGGCGTCGCAGACGATCAGACTCGGCGGCTCCGCGAGGTGTGTTGGCTCCAGCGCGCGGGCGTCGAGCCGCTCCAGCGCGGTGACGCGCGCGTCGCTCCTGATCCGCGGATGCAACTGCCCGTGCCCTACATCGACGGCGACGACATGACGCGCGCCGCGCGTCAGCAGCACATCGGTGAAGCCGCCCGTCGAAGCGCCGACATCAAGGCAGTATCGCCCGCTCGGGTCGACGTTGAAAGTCTCCAGCGCGTGGGCCAGCTTGACGCCGCCGCGCGAGACCCAGGGGTAGGGCGCCGCCGCGCTTAACTGGGCGTCCCGCGCGATGTCCTCCGAGGGTTTCTTAACGAGCCGCCCGTCGGCGCGCACGAGCCCGGCCTCGATCGCCTCGCGCGCCTTGGCGCGGCTTTCGAACAATCCGCGCTCGGCGAGCAGCGTATCGGCGCGCGGCGCCATTTATTCTCCCGTCTGCAGTAGGGTCCCGGCCCTGCGCGCGCCAGCCAGCAGCCGCGAGAAGGCGAGCGTCGCGACAGCGAACAGCGCGGCGTCGATCGCGAGACCTTCCATCATCAGATCGCCGCGAAAAACATGGTCGATCAGCAGGGCGCGCAGGCCCTCGAACACATAGGTCGGCGGCAGGGACCAGGCGACGGGCTGTAGCCAGGCGGGCAGCGCCGCGACGGGATAGTAGACGCAGCCCAGAGGCTGGACCACGAACATCAGCGACCACGCGAGACTTTCGGCCCCGAGCCCATAGCGCAGCAGCATGCCGCACACGATCAGGCCAATGCTCCAGGCGAACAGCGCGAGAACGACGAAAAACGCCGCGACGGCGAAGCCGAGCGCCCAGAGATTGAAGCCGAAGAACCAAATCGCCAAAATCGTCACGGGAACCACGCCGACGACGAGGCGCACCAGGCTCATCGCCATTAGCGACACCAGAAATTCGCTGATGCGCAAAGGGCTCATTAGCAAATTGGCGAGATTGCGCGACCAAAGCTCCTCAAGGAACGAGAAGGCGAAGCCCTGTTGCGCGCGCAAAAGAATGTCCCACAACAGGACCGCGCCGATCAGCGTACTGGCCAGCTTGCCAGTATAGCTCCGCGCGCCGCCGGCGGCGGAAAAATAGCTCTGGAGAAAGCCCCAGGTCAGCATTTGCACCATCGGCCAATAGGTCATCTCGACGAGACGCGGCCAGGAGGAGCGCAGCAGATAGGTGTAGCGGAGCATCATCGCGCCGACGCGGGCGAAGGAAAAACCGTTCACGAGACCACTCCGCCCGCGCGCCCGCGGGCGACATCGAGAAACACCTCCTCCAGCGTGTCCCGGCCATAGCGCGCCAGCAGCGCGGCAGGCGACGCGTCGTCGACCAGCGTTCCCTCGCGCAGCATCAGCACGCGGTCGCACAGACGCTCGACCTCGACCATATTGTGCGAGGCCAGAAGGATCGTGCAGTTGTGCGCGCGGCGGTGGTCCTCGATGCGCGAGCGCACCCAGTCCGCCGTGTCGGGGTCGAGCGAGGCGGTGGGCTCGTCGAGCAGCAGCAGCGCGGGCTCGTTGAGCAGCGCCTTGGCCACGGCGACGCGAGTCTTTTGTCCGGCGGACAGCCGGCCCGTGGGGCGGTCGAGAAAGTCGTTCAAGGCGAAATCCTCGGCGAGCCGCCTGATTTTCTCCTCGCGCGCGGCGACGCCATAAAGCATCGCGAAAACCAGCAGATTTTGCCGGACCGTGAGTCGGTGCGGCATGTCGACATAGGGGCTTTCGAAATTCATGCGGCCCAGGACGCTCGCCCGATCCGTCGCCATGTCGGCGCCGAGCGCGCGAATGGCGCCCGTGGTCGGCTCGATCAGCCCCATGACCATGCCGATCGTCGTGGTCTTGCCGGCCCCGTTGCCGCCCAGCAACCCCGTCACCGAACCCGCGGCAAGCGCGAAGTCCAGCGGCCCGACGACGCGCCGGCCGTCGTAGGATTTGGAGAGTCCCCGCACCGTGAGGGCTTCTTGGGGCTGGGGCGTCGTCATGGCCGGGGTTTTACTCTCGCCAGAAGCGTGGACGCAAGGCGAAGGCGCCAAATCGAGATTCTCTATCAATCGACTTGAAACGCCTATTGAAGCGTTAGAAACACAAAGAGCGGGGACGGCCACGGCCTTTCCCCACTCTTTGGTACCCCGTCCTTGACCGGCCTAAACGTAACTGGCCCGGGCGTCTGCGCGCCACTGAAACCAACCCCGCGCAGTCTCTTTTGAGATCGTGCAGCGGTCGAATAGAACCGGCGTCCTCCCCGACTTGGACCGTAGCTGGTCAGGAACTCCTTAACGTCAGCCACGCTAAGGAGTCATCCAACCTACTTGGCGAGCGGACATTATGACGAAATCAGGGCTGTGTCATGCAGAATTATGCAGCCTGACGTGAAATCATGCGATCAGTCGCAAAAAAAGGCACGAAAATTCCACCTGGAGCCCAATCGATGGATTGGGCTCCTTTTCGCGAGCGGGCGTCAGCGTCTGAACAGCCAGATCGCCGCGGCCAAAATCGCCGCGATTCCCAGCAGCAGGCTTCGGTCGGAACTCCGCCGCGCCCGCGCCAGCTCCTCCAGCGAAGCCGGCGAGAGATCGACGCCTTGCGCGGCCTGCCGCCCCAGCGACGCCAGCACGCGTTCCGCGTCGGCCATCACCTTGGGCAGGTGAGTCGCCAGCTTGGCGATTTCCGTGAAGCTGCGGCCGGCGTCCTCGATCTTCGCCCTTGGGCCCAGATTGGCCGTGATCCAGTCGCGCACCACGGGGTCCGAGGTCTTCCAAATGTCGAGCTTGGGATCGAGCGTGCGCGCGACGCCCTCCGCCACCACCATGGTCTTTTGCAGCAGCACCAGCTCGGTGCGGGTGCGCATGTCGAACAGCGCCGTCACCTCGAACAGCAAGGTCAGCAGCCGCGCCATCGAAATGTCGGCGGCGTTGATCGAGTGCAGCGGCTCGCCAATGGCGCGCAGCGCCTGCGAAAACTCCTCGACCGAATGAATCGGCGGCACGTAGCCGGCCTCGAAATGCACCTCGGCGACGCGGCGATAATCGCGGGTGATGAAGCCATAGAGAATTTCCGCGAGGAATCGACGCTCCTTGAGGCCGAGCCGCCCCATGATGCCAAAGTCGATCGCGACGATTCGCCCGGCCTTGTCGACGAA
>JBAWEN010000522.1:0-1601 GCA_049591215.1 Methylocystis sp.
CGCCTTGCCGCTCTGGCGCGGCAAGACCGCCAAGGAACGAGCGCAAATCATGCGCCGCTGGTTCGAACTGATCCTGGCCGAGCAGGAGACGCTGGCCCAAATCATCACCGCCGAGCAGGGTAAGCCGCTGGTCGAGGCGCGCGGCGAAATTCTATACGGCGCCTCTTTCATCGACTGGTTCGCCGAGGAGGGGCGGCGCGTTTATGGCGACGTGCTGCCGATCATCGGCTCCGACCGCCGCCTGCTGACGTTCAAACAGCCGGTCGGCGTCGTCGCGGCGATCACGCCGTGGAATTTCCCGTCCGCCATGTTCGCGCGCAAGGTCGGGGCCGCGCTCGGCGCCGGCTGCGCGATGGTGCTGAAGCCGGCCGAACAGACGCCGTTCTCGGCGCTGGCGCTGGTCGAGCTCGCCCAGCGCGCCGGCGTTCCCGACGGCGTCGTCAATGTGGTGACGGCGCTGGACCCGGCGCCCGTCGGGCTGGAGTTCGCGCGAAATCCCGCCGTGCGCAAGGTGACCTTCACCGGCTCGACCGAGGTCGGCAAGATCCTGCTGCGCCAGGCGGCGGAAAATGTGCAGAAATGCTCGATGGAGCTTGGCGGCAACGCGCCGTTGATCGTATTCGAGGACGCCGATTTCGACCTCGCGATCAAGGGCGCGCTCGCCACCAAATACCGCAACTGCGGCCAGACCTGCGTCTCGGCCAACCGCATTTTGGCGCATGAAAGCATCGCGCGGGATTTCGCGGAGGGACTCGCCGAGGCGGCGGGGCGGCTCAAGGTCGGCGATGGCCGCGAAGAGGGCGCGGTGATCGGCCCGCTGATCGAACAGGCGGCGGTCGAAAAATGCGAGCGCCATGTCGCGGACGCCGTGGCGCGCGGCGCGACGCTGCTGACCGGCGGCGCCCGCCATGCGCTGGGCGGAACCTTTTTTCAGCCGACCGTGCTGGCCGGCGTGAGCGAGGACGCGTTGATTTTTCGCGAAGAGACTTTTGGGCCGGTGGCGCCGATAGTCTCTTTCAAGGACGAAGCGGACGCGATCCGTCTCGCCAACGGGACGCCCTATGGACTCGCCTCCTATTTTTACAGCCGCGACCTTCCCCGCATCTTCCGCGTCGCCGAGGCGCTGGATTTCGGCATGGTCGGCGTCAACGAGACGTTGATTTCGTCGGAAACCGCGCCGTTCGGCGGGATCAAGCAATCGGGTCTCGGGCGCGAGGGCTCGCGTTATGGTCTCGATGATTATCTGGAGATCAAATATGTATGCCTTGGCGGAATGTAGAAGACGGGGGCCGCGCGGCCCCCGCTCTCCTATTATGTCAATGCACCAGTCCTAGCCCGATGATGCCCGAAATAATCAAGTAGATCGCCACGATGTAATTGAGCAGTTGGGGCATGACCAATATCAGTACGCCCGCGATCAGCGAGACTATCGGTTGAAGATGCGTGATGCCAATTGTCATATTTGATGCTCCCTCGCATTGCCGCGAGCGCGTCTGGCTTAGTCGCGGCTCGCGGGACCGCGCCAACGATTAACTAGCGCCAAGCTACCACAAAACCAGCCGACCGGCTTTGCTACCAATTTGGCGGGATTACACCATCCC
>JBAWEN010000523.1:0-1874 GCA_049591215.1 Methylocystis sp.
GGCCTGTTCCAATCGGGGCAGACGCTCAAAATCCCGCTTTCGCCCTCGACCATCGTATCCCGCACGTCGGACGCCGTAGGGCCAACAAGGGCGATGCGATAGGTCGCCGCGGCGTCGGCGAGAGCGCGAACCCACTCGGACCCCGCACGAGTCTTGCCAAACCCGCGGCCCGCGAGGATAAGCCACGTCAGCCAATCCCCCGGCGGCGGAAGCTGCTCAGGCCGCGCGTGGGCGCTCCAATCGTCGCTCAGCGCCGACGCGAGACGGGAGAACATTGTCTGTTCGGCTTCGCTATGCACCAGGAGCCTCCCGGACTTCGCGCATGGGCGGCGCTTGGATCATCGGGACGGGCGCGGCATTGTATTTGCGGTCCAGGTCGTGAAACAGCGCCACGATATCGGCCCGCGCTTCAGGATGGGCCGCGCAAACTTGCAACAAGCCGCTTTGTAGATCGGCGAACGGAGCGCTGTTCAGGATCGTCAAGTTGTTTTGGACGTTGATAACCGTCGAATTGGCAAAATTGCTGATCTGGCCCGTAAGCTTGCCAATCTCGCGCAAGACCTCCGTCGCCCGCCCCGACAACATGCTCACCGCGCAATGGTCGCCCTCCGCCGCGCACTTGTCCAGCAACGCAAAAAGGGTCGAACGCAAGATATTCAGATAATCGAGGATCGACTCGCTCTCCTCGGCCGCCACCTCCGCAAGAGCCGCGATCTTCGCCGGCCCGATCAAGTATGAGGCGCGTTGGTGGTCGGTCATATGGTTCCGAACATGCCGCCAAACCGCGTCCTTATGAACGTCGAACTTCTCCGCCAGGCGCTCGAGCGACACGCCCGCACAATGCAAGGATTCAATCCGCACGCGCTCAGGATGGCGGCAGATGGCGCAACGATTCGCCGGGTTCGCCCTCCGCTTCACGCCATTCTTGGGATAGCCCTTCGGCATAGTTCACTAGGCCTCCCCGACAAGTTGAAAGCCATGCGGCAACAAATCAGCAATGGCCTCCTGCGGAACGCGAAGCAATCCATCGGCGTTCGGCTCGAATGCTTGCCCGCGCCATGACGCGCTGCCTCCAGCCAAGCCCCGCATAAAAGCGAAGCCGAGAGATGGCGTCGGCGCAGGGTGTTTGGCCGGCGCGAAGCCGCCGGTGTGCATCAAGCCCTCGACCGCTTCCATCGGGACTTCGACGGTTCCGTCCTCATGAACCTTGAAGCGATGCTCGCCGTAGTTGGCTTCGTCGCAGCCGGGCGGAGCGATCAGACGAACCTGCATCACTGCCTCCAGCGTTCAGCGACGGCTTGACGCGACGCTTCGTCAATCTGTTCGACTTTGGCGAGGCGCGCCTCGAGGCCCGCGAGCTGATTGATCGAAGCCAAAATCCGCTCTTCGGTGCGCCGCCCGATTTCGTCGCTCTTGCGCATCCGCAAGGCGTGATCGGTTGTCCGAATTGAATAGAGATCGTAGAGCCCGTCAGCCTTCCATAGCGTCAAGGTGGCTTCGCTGTTGCAGGGGCGGTCCACCAGTGAAATTTCCGTGAGCGCAATCTTCGTGACGATCTTGCGGTCCTTCGGATCGCGCGCTAGCACCTTCCCGCCGATGGAGAATCCGCGAAGCACGCCGGTTTGAATTTTCTTGATCGCGCCTACGTCGACGACGAGAGCTTTGATGATCGTTCGAAATTTCGAGTCGATCGTTGCCTCTACAACCTTGCCGGCTGCGATCGGCCTATGCATTTCACGCAAAGGACCGCTCCCGCCGTCCATAAAATCGGGCAGAGCCGCCTTGATCGCGCTCGCCTTAACGATCTCGCCGTCGCGATCGATTGTCTCGGTCGAGGCGATACCCTCAATCTCCAGCGTCCCGTCGTCGTCTTC
>JBAWEN010000524.1:0-6862 GCA_049591215.1 Methylocystis sp.
GTTCGCGCGTCGGCGCGATGATCAGCGCCAGCGGCGCGCCGGCCGGCGGCATTTTTTCGGCGTCGCCGAGGAGCGTCGCGGCCATGACGAGGCCATAGGCGACGGTCTTGCCGGAGCCGGTCTGGGCCGAGACGAGAATGTCGCGACCCTGCGTCTCCTTTGACAGCACGGCCGATTGCACAGGCGTCGGATCGGCGTAGTTGCGCTCCTGGAGCGCGCGGGCCAGCGCGGGACTGGTTGAAAGAAAGGTCACTTCTTGGGTTCACCTGCCGTGAGAGGGGCGTCGTTCAATCGCGCCGCCCCGTTTTCGCGACGGCGCGGCGTCATTTTTCCTGCGGCAACATCGCCAGCAGATCGGCCATTCTGGGCGCGGCGGCCGGGTGCATCATGCCGACGACGTGATAGCCGGCGTCGACATGGAGAATCTCTCCGGTCACGCCGCGCGACATCGGCGACAGCAGATAGACGGCGGTTTCGCCGACTTCCTCGATGGTCACGACGCGGCGCAATGGCGAGTTATACTCGTTCCAGCGGAGAATGTAGCGGAAATCGCCGATGCCCGAGGCCGCCAGCGTCTTGATCGGCCCAGCGGAGATCGCGTTGACGCGAATGTTCTTCACCCCGAGATCAGCGGCGAGATAACGCACCGAGGCTTCCAGCGCCGCCTTGGCGACGCCCATCACATTATAATGCGGCATCCATTTTTCGGCGCCGTAATAAGTGAGAGTCAGCAGCGAGCCGCCGTCCTTCATCAGCTTTTCGGCGCGCTGCGCGATGGCGGTGAAGGAGAAGCAGGAGATCGCCAGCGACTGGTTAAAGTTCTCCGCGGTCGTGTCGACATAGCGGCCGTCGAGCTGGTCCTTGTCGGAATAGGCGAGACAATGCACGACGAAATCGAGCTTGCCCCAAAGCTTCTCGACTTCCGCGAAAACCGCGTCGATGGTGTCGCTCTCGGCGACGTCGCAGCGGCCGACGACGACCGCGCCAAGCTGGGCGGCGAGCGGACGCACGCGCTTCTCCAGCGCCTCGACCTGAAAAGTAAGCGCCAGCTCCGCGCCGGCCTCGCTCGCGGCCTTGGCGATGCCATAGGCGATGGAGCGATTATTGGCGACGCCGAGAATGAGGCCCTTCTTGCCCTTGAGGACGCCGGCGTGCGGCAGGGAAGTCGTCGACGATTCTTGTGTCATTGAAAATTCCGTTACTCGCGGGATTGGCCGGCGCGCCCTGTCGCGACGCGCCGTTTACCGCGCTTTAGCCGCGAAGGGAACCCATTTACGCACGAGCGTCCGTCGCACGGCTAGCCCATCGCCTTGACGATCAGCAGAAAGCCCCCGAACACCACGATCGAGACCCCCGTGGTGATGAGCCCCTTCTTGATCAGCATTGGCGCCATTGGCGCGCCGGGGTCGGACCCGGCCGGCGTTTCGCCATCCTCATGCAACGAGCGCACGCCAAGCGGCAAAATGGCGAACAAGACGATCCACCAGATCGTCAGGAATATCGCGACCGCCAGGGGCGTTTGAATGGGCATGACGTCCTTGCCTAAGCGTTCACGCCTGTTCGAGTTCGACCAGCGTGCCGCAAAAATCCTTGGGGTGCAGGAACAGCACCGGCTTGCCGTGCGCGCCGATCTTCGGCGAACCATCGCCCAGCACCCGCGCGCCCTCGGCCTTAAGATGATCACGCGCCTTAATTATGTCGTCGACCTCATAGCAGACGTGATGAATCGCGCCGCCCGGGTTCTTTTCGACGAAACCGGCGATGGGCGAGTTTTCGCCATAGGGTTCGAGCAGCTCGATCTTGGTGTTCGGCAGTTCGACGAAAACCACCTTGACACCATGCTCGGCGACGACCTCCGGCGCGGTGACCTTGGCGCCGAGCGTGGAGGCGTAAACTTTCGTGGCCTTCTCGATATCCGCGACGGCTATGGCGACGTGATTAAGACGTCCGATCATTTCGCTTGGGCCTTCCTTTAGACGATGCGTGCGGCAGGTTTAGGGGAAAATGGGCCGCGCCGAAAGGCCCGGCGCGCCGTTTAGCCCCGCCTCACCACTCTCGCGGCGAAGAACCCGTCGACGCCCGCAAGGCGCGGGTCGGGGTTGGGCAGCATTTGCGGCGTGGTGCGCAAATCGCCCTCGGCGTTGACGAAGTTTTCGGGAATCCCCTCGCCCGCCGGGTCTATTGCGTCGCGTCTAAAGTCGGGGTTGCGGCGCAGGAAGGCCGCGATCTGCGCCTCGCCCTCCTCGGGCTCCAGCGAGCAGGTGCAATAGACGATGCGGCCGTCCGGGCGCGTCAGAGCCGCCGCGCGGTCGAGCATTTTGGTTTGCAGCAGCGCCAGCGTTTCGACGTCGCCCGGCTTTTTGGTCCAGGCCACGTCGGGATGACGGCGGATCGTCCCGGTCGCGGAACAGGGCGCGTCGATTAGAATAGCGTCGAAGGGCGGCGCGGAAAAGCTCGTCGCGTCGGCGACGGCGATGTCGGCGCGCAGTTTAAGTCGGCTTAGATTGGCGGCGAGCAGTTTTAAGCGCTCGGCGGAGCGGTCGAGCGCCGTCACATTGGCGCCGGCGAGCGCGAGTTGCGCTGTCTTGCCGCCGGGCGCCGCGCACATATCGAGGATGCGCTCGTCGGCCCGCGCGCGAAGCAGGCGCGCCGGCAGAGCGGCGCCGGCGTCCTGCACCCACCATTCGCCCTCGGCGTAGCCGTCGAGTTCGATGATCGGGAGCCGGCTCGACAGCCGCACCGAACCCGTCGGCAAAACGACCCCGTCGAGCCGCCGCGCCCAGTCGGCTGGGTCGGATTTGACCGTGAGATCGAGCGGCGGCTCCAGCATCTGCATGGCGATGATTTCCTTCGTCGCCGCATCGCCATAGGTTTTGCGCCAGCGCTGCGCCAGCCAGGGCGGCGCGTCGAATTCGCCGCTCTCGGCGAGCGCCAGAAACTCCTCGCGCTGGCGCGCCAGATTGCGCAGCACGGCGTTGACCAGCCCCGCGAAACCGGCGCTCTTGGGCTCCAGCCGCACCGCGCGAACGGCGAGATCGACGGCGGCGTGATCGGCGGCGTCGAGAAAGAGAATCTGCGCCGCCGCCGCGATCAGCGGCCATTCCAGCCGAACCGCCTGGCGCGGCAGGCCCTTGTCGAGCAAAACCGCCAGAGCCCGGCGGATGACGCCAAGCCGCCGCAGCGCGACGGTGGTGATCGAACGGGTCAGCGCGATGTCGCGCGCGTCGAGGCCGGTCAGCCGCGTCGGCACCGCGAACGGCGAAAAACATTCGTCGAGACGATGGCCGCCTTGCACGACATCGGCCAGGATATGCGCCGCCGCGAGGCGCGCGGGCAGGCCGGGAACCTTCATGGCCTCGGCCAGGCGCGCCGCTTCGGCGGGCACGAAGCCCTGGCGGTTCGTCATGCGCGCGCCGGGTTTGGACCTTTGGGATAATGGTTTAGAATCGTTCGTCACTAACAACCGCCTCCGGGCCCATGGCCGCGAATCATAGCACAGACGGGCCAAAGGCGGGCGAGGAAAGGCGAATCCGATGACCACACGCTCACCCACGGATCGCGGCGGGAACGCAAAAGCCGAGACGCTTGAAGACGTTGGCGTTAGGCGCGCATTGCCCCCAGCCGCCCGGCGCGCGCTGGAGGAAGCGGAGCACCGCCGCCGCGCCGCCGCCAACCCAGAGCCTCCGCGGGAAATTGGCGGGCGCGGCGGGCAAGACCCCGCGCGCTACGGCGATTGGGAGGTGAAGGGGCTCGCCAGCGATTTTTAGAGCCTTTTTTTTTCGCGTTTTCTTAACGCGAGACGGCGCCCATTTTGCTCGAAAACGCGTTAAGCGACGCCCTGGGCGCGCAAAAACGCCAGCGTCCGCTCCCACGCGTCGCGCGCCGGCTCGGGACGAAAACTCTCGCGATAATCGGCGAAAAAGGCGTGCGGCGCGCCCCCATAAACATGGATTTCCGCCGGAACGCCGCTCGCCCGCAGCCGGGCGCGCATTTCTTCGACTTGCTCCAGCGGGATCGATGTATCGGCGCCGCCATAGAGACCAAGCGCCGGAACCTTTAGCTCGCCGGCCACATCGACCGGCCAGCACGGATGATTGGGCGTATGCTCGCCGTCCAGGCGGCCATACCAGGGAATCGCCGCGCGAAGGCTTGGGTTATGCGCGGCGTAAAGCCAGGCGATGCGCCCGCCCCAGCAAAAGCCGGTGATCGCGGCGCGGGCCGGATCGCCGCCGCGCGCCGCCGCGAAAGCCAGCGCCGCGTCGAAATCCTCCATCGTCGCGACGTCCGGGGTTTTGGCGACGATCGCCCGAATCGCGTTTATGTCTGGCGCGCGAGACGGATCGCCGACTCCGGCGAAGAAATCCGGCGCGATGGCGAGATAACCCAAGGCCGCGAAGCGACGCGCGATGTCGCGGATATGATCGTTGAGGCCGAAAATCTCCTGCGCGATCAGAATGATTGGGCAATTATCGGCCCCGGCGGGCTTCGCCAAATAGGCCGGCGCCGCGTCGCCACGCCGCGGGATGCGCGCCTCCAGCGTCTCCAACCCGGTCGCGGGGGTCGAAATTCCCTGGACTTCGGTCATTGTCTTCGCTCCTTGGTCGCGGCTCCTTGCAAGCCGCGTCGCCCGCTTTGCGAATGCGGCGGGAGCGGCGCGGGCCCGGATCGGCTATTGATGTTATGATTCGTTCGGCGGGTTTCCTACACTCATCCGGCTGCTGGCTGCGCTCCCACATGACCTTTTCACATCGCTTCCCGGTTCGCGTTTATTACGAGGACACCGATTTTTCGGGCCTCGTCTATCATGCCTCGCACCTGCGTTTCATGGAGCGCGGGCGCACCGAGCTTTTGCGCAAGCTCGGCATTCACCAGCGCGCTTTGCTCGAAGCCGGCGACGGCGGCGCGATTTTTTTCGTCGTGCGCGCGATGACGATTGATTTCAAGCGGCCCGCCCGGATGGACGACCTGCTCGCCGTCGAGACTTCCGTGGCGGAGGTCGGAGCGGCCTCGCTCGCGCTGGAGCAGAAAATCTGGCGCGACGCGGAGCTTCTGGTCGCGGCGCGGGTCACGGTCGCGGCGGTGGAAGGCGGGCGCCCTCGCCGCCTGCCGCCGGACGTGCGCGAAAAGTTTCTCCGCGTCCAAAGCGGGCAATAGAGCGCGAATGATAGTCCCGGTTACCAAACATTAACCCTTACAGCCGCTTAATCGAGACAACCCCGAAAAGTTTTTTTGCGGCGCAACGCGAAGCCCCACAATCGGCGGAATTGAGCGCGATAGGAATGGGGCGCGCAACCCCTCGGAGCGACGGGGCCGCTCGATCTGATAAGGAATTGACATGAATCCAGCCGAAATCGCGACGAGCCCGCTCGCCGGCCAAGCCGCCGAAATCACAATCTGGACCATGTTCTGGGGCGCCCATATCGTTGTCAAGGCGGTCATGATCGGGCTTCTCGCCGCCTCGGTCTGGTGCTGGGCCATCATCGTCGACAAAACGCTGCTGATTCGCCGCGCGCGCCGCGCGATGGACCGATTCGACGAAAGTTTCTGGTCCGGCAATTCCCTCGACGAACTCTACAATAAAATCTCGGAGCGCCCGACGACGGGAACCGCCTCGCTGTTCGTCGCCGCGATGCGCGAATGGAAGCGCTCGGTGCAAAACCCGGGATCCTCCTTCATGGGGCTTCAGACGCGCCTCGACAAAGTGCTCGACGTGTCGATCGGGCGGGAAATCGAAAAGCTCGAATCCAATCTGCTGGTGCTGGCGACGGTCGCCTCGGCCAGCCCGTTCATCGGACTGTTCGGCACGGTCTGGGGCATCATGACGGCGTTTCGCTCGATCGCCGCCTCGAAGAACACTTCGCTCGCCGTCGTGGCGCCCGGCATCGCCGAGGCGCTGTTCGCCACCGCGATCGGCTTGTTCGCGGCGATTCCGGCGTTGATCGCCTACAACAAGCTGCAAAGCGACGTGGTGAAATCGCAAGGGCGCATGGAGACTTTCGCCGACGAATTTTCGTCGATCCTGTCGCGCCAGATCGATCAGACCGCCGGCCGCGACCGCGCGGCGTGAGGAGCTAGAGGAATGGGCGTTTCAATACAGGCCGCGGGAAATAACGGCGGACGGCGCGGTAGACGAGGCCGCTCGCGGCACGCCCCGATGGCCGACATCAACATGACTCCGTTCATCGACGTGATGCTGGTGCTGCTGATCATCTTCATGGTCGCGGCGCCCTTGCTCGCGACCGGCGTCGCCGTCGACCTGCCGCAAACCAAGGCGGGCCAGCTCAATATCGATCAAAAGCCCGTCGCCATCGCCATCGACGAAAAGGGCCAGGTTTTCCTGATGGATCAGCCGGTCGAGATCGGCCAGCTGGTCGAGCAGCTGAAGACGGCCGCCAAACAGGGTTTTGACGAGCGCATCTACGTGCGGGGATCGAAGGCCGTCAATTACGGCCGCGTCGCCGAGATCATGTCGCTCGTCACCACGGCGGGCTACAAAAAGGTCGCGCTGGTGACCGAGCAAGAGAAGAAATAGGGCGGCTAAAGTGAGCTTTCCGCGCGCGAAGCCTGGTCTGCCGATCTCCGCCGCCGCCCATGCCGGGCTGTTGGCGGCGACGCTGATCGCCTTCGCGCAGGCGCCGAAATTCGCCGAGACGCCGGAGACCGTGCCGATCGAAGTCGTGACGGATCAGCAGCTTAACCAGATTATGAAGGGCGAAAAGACCGCGCGCGCGGTAAAGCCCGCGCAACGCGCCGAGAAAGTCGCCGAACAGGTCGAAACCCATCCGCATCCGCCGCAGGCCGAGGCCAAGCGCGACATTCCGACGCCGCCGCCCTCGTTCAAGCGCGTCGCCGAGCCCAACGC
>JBAWEN010000525.1:0-4831 GCA_049591215.1 Methylocystis sp.
CCCTTTATCTTCGTCCCCGTCGTCTCGCGCGCGGCGCTCGAACGCGCCAACCCGTCGCGCGCGCTTTTCGAGCGGGTTCGCGGCTCCGCCGCCGGGCTTTGGCTCTATACGGACGAAACCATCGCGCCGGACAGCGCAATACTCGCGCGCCTGTTCGGCCCCCGCGCCATCGAGGATCCCGCGAGCGGCGCGGCCGCGGCGGCCTTCGCCGGAGCCGCCCAGGAATTCGAGCGTCCGACGGACGGCGAACACCAAATTTTCATCGAACAAGGGCACAACATCGGCCGCCCCTCGCGCCTGACGCTGCGCATGAGCGTCGCGGCTAGCGCGCTGGCCGACATCCAACTCGGCGGCCAGGCGGTGGAAGTTGCTTGCGGAGAGCTGACGCCTTGACGGATGACGCGCGGGTTTTGCGAGTGGATCGGCTGGCGTGTCGGCTCGTCGCCCATGATTGGGCGTTCGATCGCGACGCGGCGGGCGACATCGCCGCTCATTGGCGCCACCGGACGAAAGTCAACCCGACGCTGTTCGACGGGCGGGTCCTGCTCGCCAGCCGCGTCGCGACAAGCGTCGACGCGACCGGGCTGACGATTCTCGAAGCGGATTTTTTCGAGACGCGCTTCTCGCGCTTTCTCGCCTGGCGTGATTTCGGCTTTCCCGACCGCGAGGTCTATAATTGCTTCTCGATGCCGGCGCTGCGCTCTTGCGACGGCGCCTTCCTGCTCGGCGAAATGGGGCCGGGCCATTCCTGCGCCGGGCAGCTTTATTTTCCCTGCGGCACGCCTGACCCCGGTGACATCAGGGGCGAGACGGTCGATCTCGCCGGCGGCATGGTTCGAGAACTCGCGGAGGAAACAGGCCTTTATGTCGCCGAGCGGATGTTCTCAAGATCCTGGCGCGTCGTGTTCGACGGTCAGCGCGTGGCCTGCATAAACATCATAGACTGGCCCGAGCCGGCGTCGGCGCTGCTGGCGCGGGTCGAGAGCCATATCGCCGCGGAGAGCGATCCGGAACTCGCGCGCGCCCATCTGGCGCGCGGGCGCGCGGACCTTTCGGATTTGCGCGTTCCCGCCTTCATGAAGGCGTTTTTGGCGTTGGAGATGCCCCATTGACCGCCGCGCGGAGGCGAATTTCGGCTGAATTTCCGGCACGGCCGGTATAGATTGAGCCTCATGATCAAGAGCCATGGCGCCGATGCGAGCCACCAAGGGGCGCCGCCCGATCCACGCCTCGCGGCGATCCGCGCCGCGCTAAAGGACCATTGCATCGTGCTTATCGGCATGATGGGCTCCGGCAAGAGCGCCATAGGCCAGCGGCTGGCGGCGCGGCTTGGCCTCAAATTCGTCGACGCCGACGCCGAGATCGTCGCCGCCGCCCGCATGTCGATTCCGGAGATTTTCGCGAAATATGGCGAGGGCTATTTCCGCGACGGCGAGCGCCGCGTGATGCTTCGCCTGCTCAACAACGGGCCGGTGGTGCTGGCGACCGGCGGCGGGGCCTTTCTTGATCCGCGCACGCGTCGGCGCATCGCCGAGCGGGGCGTCTCCATCTGGTTCGACGCCGACCACGAAACCCTGCTTAGGCGGGTGCGTCGCAAGTCCGACCGCCCGTTGTTGCAGACCGCCGATCCGGCGGCGACCTTGCGTCGGCTGATGGACGAACGCTATCCCGTTTACGCCCACGCGGACATAAGAGTCGTCTCGCGCGACACGCCACAGGAAGCGATGGTCGACGAGACGCTGGACGCCCTCGCCGAGCGCCTGCCGACGCTCGACCTCGGCGCGCGACACACCGCCATGGAAACCCAGATGATCGTGACCCATTTTCCGCCCCGCCCGCAGCCGTCCGACGCTCCCCTGCATCACGAGAGTGTGCGGGTGGCGCTGGGCGCGCGTTCCTACGACATTCTGATTGGCGCGGGTCTCCTGGCCGAAGCCGGCGAAAAAATCTCGGCCGTCGCGCCCGGCGCCGCCTGCGCGATCGTCACCGACGCCAATGTCGCCAGGCTCCATCTGCCAGCGCTCGAAGACAGCCTGAAGGCGGCGGGCGTGCGTTACTCCACGATTGTCGTGGAGCCGGGCGAGGGTTCCAAATCGCTCGGCGTTTTCGGTCGCGTCTGCGAGGAGGCGATCGCCGCCAGGATCGAACGGCGCGATGTGATCGTGGCGCTGGGCGGCGGCGTCGTCGGCGATCTATCGGGCTTTGTCGCGGCGAGCCTTCGGCGCGGCGCGCGCTTCGTGCAGATACCAACGACCTTGCTGGCGCAAGTCGACAGTTCGGTCGGCGGCAAGACCGGGATCAATTCGCCACAAGGCAAGAATCTGATCGGCGCCTTTCACCAGCCGTCGCTGGTGCTCGCCGACGTCGACACGCTGGCGACGCTGCCGCCGCGCGAGTTTCGCGCCGGCTACGCCGAGGTCGTCAAATATGGCCTGATCGGCGACCGCCGTTTCTTCGAATGGCTGGAAGCCGACAGCGACGCCATATTTCACGGCAAGCCCGAGCAAATCTGCGCGGTCGCGGTGAGCTGCGAGAGCAAGGCCGCCATTGTCGCGCGCGACGAGACCGAGCAGGGCGACCGCGCTCTGCTCAACCTCGGCCACACCTTCGGCCACGCCTTCGAGCGCCTCGTCGACTACGACAGCGCGCGTCTCGTGCATGGCGAAGGCGTCGCCATCGGGCTCGCGCTGGCGCTTCGTTTCTCCCAGCGCCTTGGCCTGTGCGCCGGGCAGGACGCGCTGCGCGCCGAACGCCATTTGTCGAGCCTTGGCCTGCCGACGCGCATAAGCGACATTCCCGGCGCCAGCTTCACCGCCGACGCCATCATGGACGCGATGTATCAGGACAAGAAGGTCGAGCGCGGCGCCCTGACCTTCATCCTGCTGCGCGGGATAGGCGCCGCCTTCGTCGCCAAATCCGTCGGCGCGGCGGACGCGCGCGCATTTCTCCAAAGCGAACTTTAGCCAAGGACATGCGAGCGCTGCGCCCGTCCATTTCCTGGAGGCCGGATTGACTACCGTCGAAATAGGAACGTCGCTGATCATCGTGCTCGCTTGCGTGCTGCTGTCGGCGTTCTTTTCGGGCTCCGAGACGGCTCTGACGGCGGCCTCGGCGGCGCATATGCACGCGCTCGAAAAGGACGGCGACCGGCGCGCCGCGACCGTCTCGAACCTGCTGCGTCAGCGCAACCGCATGATCGCCGCGCTGTTGTTTGGCGGCACGCTGGTCAATATCGGCGGCTCCGCCTTCGCGACCAGCGTGCTGGTGCTGTTATTCGGCGAGAACGGCGCCGTCTATGCGACCTTCATCATGACCATCATGCTGCTGGTTTTCGCCGAAGTGTTGCCGAAGACGTTGGCGATCAACCAGCCCGACCAGATTTCGCTGCAGGTGGCGCGCGGCGTGCATCTGTTCGTTTCGGTTTTCGGTCCGCTGCTCGCCGGCGTCGAGTTTTTCGTGCGCTGGCTGCTCAAAATGGCCGGCGTCGAACTCGGTCATGGCCGAAAGGTGCTCTCGCCCTACGACGAGTTGATGAGCGCGGTCGACATCATGCACGAGGAAGGCAATGTCGAGCGCAGCGCCCGCGACATGTTCGGCGGCGTGCTCGATCTGCAGGTCATGCATGTGTCCGACGTGATGGTTCACCGCACCAAGATCAGGGCCGTCGACGCCGATCTGCCGCCCGCCGACATCATCCGCGAAGTGCTGGCGTCGCCCCATACGCGGATGCCGCTATGGCGCGAGCGTCCCGATAATTTCATCGGCTTGCTGCATTCGAAGGATCTGCTGCGCGCGCTCGACGCCGCCGGCGGCGACGCCGCGAAGCTGCGCATCAACGAGATCATGCTGGCGCCGTGGTTCACGCCGGAGGCGACGACGCTCAAGGATCAGCTCGAGGAGTTTCTCAAGCGCAAGACGCATCTTGCATTCGTCGTCGACGAATATGGCGAGGTCATGGGCCTCGTCACGCTGGAGGACATTCTGGAGGAGATCGTCGGCGACATCCGCGACGAGCACGACGTCGCCGTGCAGGGCGTGCGCCCGCAAAAGGATGGCTCGGTGCTGGTCGACGGCGCGGTTCCGCTGCGCGATCTCAACCGCGCGATGGATTGGGATCTACCCGACGAGGAGGCGACGACGATCGCCGGCCTCGTGATCCACGAAGCCGGCGCCATTCCCGAAGCCGGTCAGGTGTTCCGTTTTCACGGCTTCCGGTTCGAAGTGCTGCGCAAAATACGCAACCGCATCACCTCGCTGAAGGTGACGCCGGAAGAGGGAACGTCGGCTTGACCGCTCCCTACTCCGCGGCTTCCTTCGCGGGTTCGTAGTTCAGTATCGGCCCGAGCCAGCGTTCGACTTCCGCGACCGGCATGCCCTTCCTCGCCGCGTAATCCTCGACCTGATCGCGCTCGACCTTGGCGACGCCGAAATAATGCGCCTGTTCATGCGCGAGATAGAGGCCGCTGACCGTCGACGCGGGGGTCATCGCGAAGCTCTCCGTCAGCCGCACGCCGGTGCGCTTCTCCGCGTCGAGCAGCCTGAACAGCGTCGCCTTTTCCGTGTGGTCGGGCTGCGCGGGATAGCCGGGCGCCGGACGAATGCCGCGATAAGGCTCGTTCGGCAGCTCGCCAGGCGAGAAACTCTCGGCGCTGGCGTAGCCCCAGAATTCGCGCCGCGCGCGCTCGTGCATGCGTTCCGCGAAGGCTTCTGCGATCCGGTCGGCCAGCGCCTTCACCATGATCGAACCGTAATCGTCGTTGGCTTGCGCATAGCGCGCCGAAATCTTCTCCTCCTCCGCGCCCGCCGTCACGACGAAGGCGCCGATGTAATC
>JBAWEN010000526.1:0-9099 GCA_049591215.1 Methylocystis sp.
CTGCATCTCGACAAATGCCTGCGCATCGACTCAGGGGAGCCCAACTCAGCGCTCCTCGCCGTCGGAATCACCCATAATGGCGACGATTACGCGCTGCTGGTCGACGACACCGGCGACGTCATCGTCAGCGAGGAGCAGGACCGCGTCGCCAGCCCGGCGCATCTCGACCCGCATCTCGCCGAACTCATGGCCGCGTTCTACCGCCATGACGACGGCTTCCTGTCGATCGTCGACGTGGCGGCGCTGATCAAGCGCGTTTCGCAACAAGGCTAGCGGCTTACCGAACCGGAAAATCCGGAGATTCCAAACAAGGAGAGAGACGATGAAGCAAGTTCTGGTCGTGGACGATAGCGCGGTCATTCGCAAGGTGGCGCGGCGCATTTTGGAAGGGTTGCATTTCCGCACCTCGGAGGCGCCGGACGGCAAGCTCGGACTGGCCGAATGCGAGAAAATGATGCCGGACGTCATTCTGCTCGACTGGAACATGCCGGAAATGGACGGGCTGGAGTTTCTGTGCGCGCTGCGCAAAATGCCGGGCGGGACCTCTCCCAAGGTTGTTTTTTGCACGACCGAGAACGAAGTCGGGCACATCGCGCGCGCCATGCACGCCGGCGCCGACGAATATATCATGAAGCCGTTCGATCAAAATATCGTGCGCTCGAAATTCCAGGAAATCGGCCTCGTCTGAGCCGATCGCTCTCGTAGGGCGCGCCGATGGTCGGCGCGCTGTTTGCTTCGAGTGAGGCGTTGTTGGTGATGCGTAACACAATCGCGAGGAGCCCGCGCGAAGCGGCTCCCGTTTCCAACGTCGACGACGCGCGCGCGAACTACGTATTCGCGCGCTTTCGGCGCCAATGGGCGGCGTTGACCGGCGGCGACATCGGAGCCGACAAGCAGGGCGTCGTCGAACGCCGGCTTGGACCCATGATGCGAGCCCATGACATCTCCGATCTCTTCGAGCTGACCTTGCTCATCGAGCAGAGCGGAAACAAAACGCTTATCGAGGAGGCGATCGACGCCATGACGACAAGTGAAACCTCGTTTTTTCGCGATCGCGCTCCGTTCGAGGCGTTTCGCGCGCGCATTCTGCCGGAGTTGATGGCCGCGCGCGGGCGCGAGCGACGCCTGCGCATCTGGTGCGCCGCCGTTTCGACCGGACAGGAAGCCTATTCGCTGGCGATGATGCTCGACGAAGCGGCCCGCGAACTGCGAGGCTGGAGCCTCGAAATCCTCGGCACGGATATTTCCGGCGCGGCGATCGAGACCGCCCGCAAGGGGATCTACACCCATTTCGAGGTGCAGCAGGGGCTCTCCACGACTCATCTGCTGCGCTATTTTCATCGCGAGGAAGAAAACTGGCGCGTCAACGAACATCTGCGCGCGCGCGTCGCCTTCGGTCAGTTCAATCTTCTGTCCAGCCCCGCGGAACTCGGCGCGTTCGACGTGATCCTTTGTCGCAACGCGGTGACGAGTTTCGCGCCGGAAGCCAAGCGCGGGGTTTTGGAGCGCCTCGCCGGTCTGCTCGCCGAAGACGGCTATCTGTTTCTTGGCGACGCCGAAACCGTCGACGAGGCGGCCCCGTGCTTCATCCCAACGGCGCACCCAAGCGTATGGCGCCGCCACGCGCGCCAGCGTTTACGACTGTCGCTGGTTTGATCGAAGAAGCGGCGCGGGTCGGCTTCGCCAGAAAGAGGGAGCCGCGCGTGGCGGCCGGAGGAGTTCAGCAATCCTTCGGATTAATCGAAATGTCGGCGATCATGTCGCCGGAGTTGTTCCGTAGCGAATATCTCACGATCGTGTTGTTATTTCTGTATGCCGGCATGACCGTGCAAACGCGCTCGCGCAGCTGGCTCCTCAACTTGTCGAGCTCCTTTGGATCGGCGGCGATCTTGCTCGCCGCGTCGTCGTCGACGACCGTATAAATATAGTTGAACAAATTTCCCGGACCGGCGGCGGCCTGGTCCAGCCGCACGCCCTCGCTGACCATCTCGGGAAGCGTCGCGTTCAACCGCGCCGCGTCGTGCTCCATGGTCACCGAAAACGGCTCCTTGTTAAACTCCAGCGAGTCTCCTGTGACATAGTAGCGCGTCAACAGAAAGATCGCCGCGAACATGAGAACGCCGGCGACATGCATTAGCGCGCTTTTCGCCATCACCATTTTCGCCGCCCCCTTTTGTCTTCAGCGGCCGCTAAACCGCGGCGCGCGCTTCTCCAGAAAGGCCGTGCGCCCTTCGACAAAATCGGCGCTATCGAAACAGGCCGCCGCCAGGGCCTCGCATTGCTCGTGGCTCGGCGCGCGCGGCGCATGGGAGGCCGCGCGAATGGCCGCCTTGGCCGCGCGCAGAGTCAGCGGCGCGTTGGCCGCGATCGTCGACGCCAATTCCGCGACCGCCGAGTTGAACTCCTCTCCCGGAATGACGCGCGCGAGAAAGCCGCTCGCCGCCGCCTCTCGGGCCGACAGACGCCGCGCGGTGAAAAACAGTTCCATCGCGGTCTGCGCGCCGACCGCGGACACGACATAATGCATCGCCGTCGGCGGATAGCCGACGCCGAGCCGTCCGGCGGGAATGCCAAACACCGCGTCGTCAGCCGCGACGCGCAGATCGCAAGCCGCGGCAAGCCCCATGCCTCCACCCATGCAAAAACCGCCGATCGCCGCGATCACCGGCTTGCCGAGCCGCGCCAAGGCGTCGAACGCCTCGACATTGGATTGCTCATAGGCGCGACCGCCTTCCGCCGTCGCGCGAAGGGTCGAAAACTCGGAAATATCGGCGCCCGAGCAAAAGGGGAGCGATGGGGCGGCGCGCAGCACCGCGACGCGCACGCCTTCTTGCGCCTCGAGCTGGCGCATCACGTCCGGCAGCGCGCTCCACATCGAGTAGTCGAACGCGTTGCGGCGCGGCGCGTTGTCGATCAGCACCGTGGCGACGCCGCCGGCGATTTCGACGCGAATCTTTGGCGTTGAGGAACGTATCTCGCTCATGCGCCTCCAAAATACTCTTCGAGCACGCGAAAATACACCCGCGTCAACGCGTCTATGTCGGCGAGCGCCGCGTTCTCGTCGACCGCGTGAATCGTTTCGTTGAGAAGGCCGAACTCCACGACGGGGCAGTCGCGCGTGATGAAGCGCGCGTCCGAGGTTCCGCCGCTGGTCGAAAGTCGCGGCGCGCGGCCCGTCACTTCGCGGATCGCGCGCGCGACGAGGTCGGTGAAGGGCCCGGGCTTCGTCAAAAAGGCCCGCGCGTTGCAGGGCTGGAATTGCAGCTCAACCGCCGTGCCCTCCGCCGCCGCGAGAGCGACCTCGCGGACGCGCTCCGCCATGCTCTCGGGAGTCCAAAGATCGTTGAAGCGAATGTTGAAACTGGCGCGGCCGGCGGCGGGGATCACATTGGTCGTGGGATTGCCGACGTCGATCGACGTGACCTCGAGATTGGTGGGCGCGAAATGCTCGGTTCCGGCGTCGAATTCGTGCCGCGAAAGCGCGGCGGCGACGCGCGCGAGCGCCGGCAGCGGATTATGCGCGCGCTCGGGATAGGCGACATGCCCCTGCTTGCCGCGCACGAAAACATGGCCGTTGAGCGAGCCGCGCCGGCCGATTTTCATCATGTCTCCGAGCGCGTCGACATTGGTGGGTTCGCCGACGATGCAGTGATCGAAACGCTCGCCGCGCTCCCGCGCCCAGTCGAGCAGCTTCACCGTGCCGTTGATCGAGGGGCCTTCCTCGTCGCCGGTGATGAGGAAGGAAATCGCGCCCTTCGGGACGCCATGCCGGCGCGAATACTCCAACGCCGCGGCGGCAAAGGCGGCGATGGCGCCCTTCATGTCCGAGGCGCCGCGCCCGAAGATTCTTCCCTCCGCGACCTCGCCGGAAAAAGGGTCGAAGCGCCAGCGGTCCATGTCGCCCGGCGGCACCACGTCGGTATGGCCGGCGAAGACGAGGTGCGGCGCGCCTTCGCCGATCCTGGCGAAGAGATTGTCGACATCGGGCGTGCCGGCCTCGTGGAAGATTTTGCGCGCGCAAGCAAAGCCCGCCGCATTGAGCGCGCGCTCCAATACGTCGAGCGCGCCGGCGTCCTCGGGCGTCACCGAGGGACAGCACAGCAGTTCGCGCGTGAGTTCCACGGCGGGCGAGAGCGCGGTCATTTTTCCCGCTCCGGCGCGAACCCCAATTGGTAGAGCGTCCAGCCCGCCACGATAATCGCGGCCGCGTCGAACGGGTAGACCTGCCAGCGCGGCATGACGTCGGCGATCCGCAATTGCAGCCAATGCGCCGCCGCGGCGAGAAAAACAGCGAGGAGCGGCAAGCTCGCGAGGCCGAGCGGCGCTGGAAGACCAATGTCACGAAAGCGCTTGGCCGAAAGGTTGACGAAGCTGATCGCGACCAGCATGGCGACAAAGGCGAAGAATATGAGATAGGCGTAAGCCAGCGCCGTCATCGGGACGAACAGCGGGCTTTTGGCGAGATCGTGCTCGGTATAGGGCGCGAGCAACAGCCCCACGCCGATGAACGGCGCGATGAACGCCAGCAGACCCAGCGCGGCGCGCCGCCAGACATCGCGGTCGACGCGGCCCCGGTCGGCGCGGAACAGAAAGCGGATACGCTCGCTGGAAGGCCAGCCCATCAATCCCTCAAGAGTTCGTTGATGCCGGTCTTGGCGCGCGTCTGCGCGTCCACCGTCTTGACGATCACCGCGCAATAAAGCGAGGGGCCCGGCGCGCCGTCCGGCAGCGGCTTGCCCGGCAGATTGCCCGACACGACCACCGAATAGGGCGGCACATAGCCGACATGGATCTTGCCGGTCGCGCGGTCGACGATTTTGGTCGAGGCGCCGATAAACACGCCCATCGACAGCACCGATCCCTTGCCGACGACGACGCCCTCCACGACCTCGGAGCGCGCGCCGATGAAGCAATCGTCCTCGATGATCGTCGGATTGGCCTGCAGCGGCTCCAGCACGCCGCCGATGCCGACGCCGCCGGACAGATGCACATTCTTGCCGATCTGCGCGCAGGAGCCGACCGTCACCCAGGTGTCGACCATCGTGCCGGCGTCGACGTGAGCGCCGAGATTGACGAAGGACGGCATCAAGATCGCGCCCGGCGCGATATAGGCGGAGTGACGAACCACCGCGCCCGGGACGGAGCGAAACCCCGCGGCCGCATGTTCCGTCGCGCCCCAGCCGGCGAATTTCGACGGAACTTTGTCCCACCAGGTCGCTCCGCCCGGCGCGCCTTCGATCACCGTCATGTCGTTGAGCCTGAACGACAGCAGCACGGCCTTCTTGAGCCATTGGTTGACGCGCCAGGAGTCGGGGCCGTCCTTGCCCTCGATCTTCTCGGCGACGCGCAGCTTGCCGGTGTCGAGCAGGCGCAGCGCGCTCTCCACGGCGTGACGAACATCGCCCTTGGTCGCCGGAGTGATGTTCGCCCTGTCTTCGAAGGCGGCGGTGATGAGGCTTTCGAGACCCGTATGAGGCATGTCGCGACCAATCGTTCGAGATGTTGAGCCGGTTGTAGGCGCGGCCGAAGCCGTGTCAATGGATTAGGCGCGAACGAAGGTCAGACCTGCTCCAACGCGGGCTCCCGTCGCGGCTCGGCGGCCTCCTCGGGCGGCGCCTCCCGACCGTCGTAGCCAAAGAACAGCCGCCACAGCAGATTCCAGCGCACATAGAGATATTTGCGCACGGGGGTGTCGATGACGATCAGCAGGAAGCCGATCGACAGCAGGCACCACACCGCCGGCGCCTCGTTGAGGTTATTCGTCAGCATGCGCGCCATGAACGGCCCCATGACGAAATGATACAGCGTGAAGCGCCAGGAGCCGTATAGCAGCGGCAGGACAAAGGCGACGAACCCATAGCTGAAATAGCCGGTGAGGTGATGGTCGTAAGTCCAATTGCCGATGCCGTTGGCCGGCACGTCCCAGGCGATGTGCCAATTGCCGCTGACCGAGCACAGACGCGCGGCGCAAAGCGCGCGGCCCGGCTCGCAAAGTCCCGCCCATTCGAACGGATAAAGTTGCAACAACATGATGATCGACGAGACGAAGCACAGCCCATAGACGGGCTTATACAGCCGCGCCGCCACCTTCTCCGGCACGAAGTGCAGGGAGATGGCGTTTATGAAGAACGGTTGGAATGCTATGTGTAAGTAGCCCAGGACCGTCGCTATCTGGTTCGACGGCAGCTGACACTGGTTGATGACGGTGTAGGTATAGGCCTGCAAGGCCTCCATCATCGCGAAATACAGCAGCGTGCCCCACAGCGACGCCGGCTCTTTCTTATAGGCCGCGTAAAGCGCGCCGCTGATGCCGACGGTCGCCAGAACCGTCGACGCTTCACCACTCCAACACATGATTTTTTCCAGCCGTCGAGCGGCCCCCGGCGCCGAGCCCGGGGGCGGTTGAAAGATAGGTTGCTCAGCTTTTAGTCCAGACGCCGCTCGCTCGGCAAGGAGGATGCTTAACCGACGTGGCTCTCGATCTCCTCCATGTCCTGGTCGGACAGGCCGAAGTGGTGGCCGATCTCATGGACCAGCACATGGGTGACGATCTCGGCCAGGGTTTCCTCGCCGTCGGCCCAAAAATCGATGATCGGACGCCGATAGAGCCAGATCATGTTGGGCTGATCGCCGGTTTGCGCCAAATGCTCGCGCTCCGTCAGCCCCTGCCCGCGAAACAGGCCGAGAAGATCGTATTCGGTCTCGCATTCCATTTCTTCCAGAACCTCGTCCTCTGGAAAATCCTCGACGCGAATGACCAGCCCCTCGCACAGCCGCGTGAAGCGCGAGGGCAGAGCGGAGTAACCCGCATGCGCCAGCGCCTCGATGTCGGCGAGGGTCGGAGCCTTGAGCGCGGCGACCGCGCTGTCGGAGATTGTGCCTGCCATGATGGTCCGCCTTCGATCTAGTAGGTTACGAAAATCTCCGCGTCCGGGCGTCGGAGCCCGTCATCCCCACGTCCGCACGTCGACGAAATGCCCGGCGATCGCCGCCGCCGCCGCCATGGCCGGCGAGACGAGGTGGGTGCGGCCCTTAAAGCCCTGGCGACCCTCGAAATTACGATTCGAAGTGGAGGCGCAGCGCTCGCCCGGCGCGAGGCGGTCGGGATTCATCGCGAGGCACATGGAACAGCCGGGCTCGCGCCATTCGAACCCAGCGGCGAGAAAGACCTTGTCGAGCCCCTCGGCCTCGGCCTGCGCCTTCACCAGGCCGGAGCCCGGCACGACCATCGCGTTGACCCGTCCGTTGACGGTCTTGCCGTGCACAACAGCGGCCGCCGCGCGAAGATCCTCGATGCGGCCATTGGTGCAGGAGCCAATGAACACGCGGTCGATGGAGATCTCGTCGAGCCGCTCGCCGCCCTTCAAACCCATATATTCGAGCGCACGAAGAATCGCCGCGCGCTTGCCGGGGGTCTTGGCGTCATCGGGGGTTGGCACGACGCCGGTGATGGGGACGACATCCTCGGGGCTGGTGCCCCAGGTGACGATGGGCGGCAGAGCGGCGGCGTCGAGCGTGACCACGCGGTCGAAATGCGCGCCTTCGTCGCTGTGCAGCCCGTCCCAATAGCGCCGCGCCGCGTCGAATTGCTCGCCTTTCGGCGCCTTGGGGCGATCCTTCAGATAGGCGTAAGTCTTTTCGTCGGGCGCGACCATGCCGGCCCGCGCCCCGGCTTCGATCGACATGTTGCAGACGGTCATGCGGCCTTCCATCGAAAGGTCGCGGATGGCCTCGCCGGCGTATTCGATCACATGACCCGTGCCGCCCGCCGTGCCGATCTCGCCGATGATCGCCAGGATGATATCCTTGGCGGTCGCGCCCGGCGCAAGCTTGCCGTCGACGCGCACCAACATGTTGGCGGCCTTTTTTTGGATCAGCGTCTGCGTCGCCAGCACATGCTCGACCTCGGAGGTGCCGATGCCATGCGCCAGCGCTCCGAAGGCGCCATGCGTCGAGGTGTGGCTGTCGCCGCAAACGATCGTCGTGCCGGGCAAGGTGAAGCCCTGTTCGGGACCGACGATATGCACGACGCCCTGGCGAAGATCATGCTCATTGTAATATTCGACGCCGAATTCGCGCGCGTTGACAGCGAGCTGCTCGATCTGGGCGCGGCTCTCCTCGTCGGAGATCGGCAGCGATCGGTCGGTGGTCGGCACGTTATGGTCGACCACGGCGAGCGTCTTGGCCGGCGCGCGCACCTTGCGCCCGGTCAGGCGCAGGCCCTCGAACGCCTGCGGACTGGTGACTTCGTGAATGAGGTGACGGTCGATATAGAGAAGGCAGGCGCCGTCATCCTGGCGGTCGACCACATGGTCGTCCCAGATTTTGTCGTACAAGGTGCGGGGCGCGTTCGAATCGACTGACATTTCTCATCCTCTCGCCGCTGCCCGATCTTGAACCCAGGTCTTGGCGGCTAGGTCTCGCGGGCGTTCGACGGTCTTTTACGCGCATCATGCGCTTCGTGGAAGTATATATGCCGCCGATTCATTCGTTGCCGCGTTTTCTTAACGCGAACCGGCTGCTGCTTCGCTTGAAAACGATCGTCGGGAAAGGAGCCTTATGGCCGCGTCTTCATCTCCGCCCGCGGCCCTCGCCGCCGCCCTCGACACCCTGCTCGACGGCCAGCCGCGAAAGGAGTTGCAAGCCCGCGCGCAACGCATGTCGGAAGGATTCCGCGCGCGAAAACCTTCCAGCGAGACCATCCGGGACGAGACGGACGCCCTCGCCTATGCGCTGACGCGACTGCCGGCGACCTATGCCGCGACCGCGAGCGTGTTGCGCCGGCTAGGCGCTGAAATACCGGCGTTTTCGCCGTCGAGCCTCGTCGACGCGGGCTGCGGCCTCGCCAGCGCCTCCTTCGCGGCGCTGGAAATCTGGCCGGATGTCGCCGATGTCGAGCTGTTCGACCGCAGCTCGCAATTTTTGGCGCTGGCGGGCCGGCTGACCCAAGCCAGTCCCCATGCGGCGCTGGCGCGGGCGCGGGTCGTCGCGGCGGATCTAAGGGCGCCGCCGCGCGGCGAGGCCGCCGATCTCGTCGTCGCGAGCTATGCGCTGACGGAAATCGACGACGACGCCCTGTCCGGCGTCCTCGACGCGCTG
>JBAWEN010000527.1:0-1867 GCA_049591215.1 Methylocystis sp.
GCAGCGGCTTGCCTTCGGCGAACAGGGTGACCACTCCCGCCGTCGGCGCGGCGATCAAGAGGACATAAAGCAGGATATGCGCGAATTTCGCGGCGCGATCGGCCCAAGGGCCGGCCGGACTCGCCTCTGGCGATGGTGGATCGATAAAACGCCATATGATGCGCAGCGCCAGCAGCGCGACAATCAATTGGCCCGACGACACATGGACAAAATCGACGACGCGGCGCGGCTCGCCGCGCTCGAAATCGTCGCGCAACTGGCCTAGAAGCCAAGCGAGCCCGACCAGCAGCGCCGACAGCCAGTGAAAAAATTGCGCGCTGGCGCTGTAACGGCCGCGCATATGTTCTAGTTTTATCAACACAACCCTCGCGTTGTGGGAGCAAAGCCCAAAGCCCCCTATTTCCGCTCCAACCCCTTCGCCTCCACCCAAAGCGCCTCCATCTCGTCCAACGTCGCCTGCGCCGGCGCGCGCCCCGCTTGCGCCAGCCTCGCCTCTATATGATGGAACCGCCGCTCGAATTTGGCGTTGGCGGCGCGCAGGGCCGTTTCGGGGTCGACCTTGGCATGACGCGCGAGATTGGCGACGACGAACAGCAGATCGCCGATTTCCTCGGCGAGCGCCTTCGTCGGCGCCGCGCCCGGCGCGTCTGACAGTTCCGCCTCGACCTCCAGCGTCTCCTCGCGGAGCTTGTCGAGCACAAGGCGCGCGTCCGCCCAGTCGAAGCCGACCTTGGCGGCTTTTTCCTGTAACTTTATCGCGCGCGTCAGCGCGGGCAGGGGCTTTGGCACGCCGTCCAGCACGCTTTCGCGCGGCGGCGCCTCGCCAACCGCCGCCCGCCGCGCCGTTCGCGCGGCCTTCTCCCGGGCTTTAATCTCGCTCCACTGCGCCGCGACGCCGTCGGGGCTGAGTTCGTTCGCCTCGCCGAAAACATGAGGATGGCGGCGTATCAGCTTGTCGCAGATCGCTCCGGCCACGTCGTCGAAAGTGAAGACTTGCGCCTCGCCAGCCATTTGCGAGTGAAACACCACCTGAAGCAGCAGATCGCCCAATTCGTCCTTGAGGTCATCCAAATCGCCGCGCTCGATCGCGTCGGCGACCTCATAGGCTTCCTCGATCGTATAGGGCGCGATCGAACGGAAATCCTGCTCCAGATCCCAGGGGCAGCCCGTTCCCGGCGTGCGCAGGGCCGCCATGATCTCGATCAAGCGCGCGATGTTCATCGAGAAGTCGCCCCCAGGTTCGCCGCGGAAGGCGGACGCGCCAACAAAAAACGCCGCGAGGCTCTTTGCGGAGCGTCGCGGCGCTAAATTGCGGCGTCGAGGCTTAGTCGAGAGTGATCGACAGCGCCTCGCGCCCCTTTTGCGTGTCGACGACCTGCATCGTCACCGGCTGGCCTTCGGCGAGACGGCTGACGCCGGAGGGCGACAGAATGGAGATATGGACGAACACGTCCTTGCCGCCGTCGTCGGATTGCACGAAGCCAAAGCCTTTGGTCTCGTCGAACCATTTCACCTTGCCGTTCACGGTCACGGCGGTGGACGGATCGGGAGCCGCTCGGCGCGGACGCGGACTGTCGAAACCGCCGCCGCCAAAGCCGCCGCTACGAGGCGGGGGCGGGGGCGCGCGTTCGGCGGCGCCCGCCAGATCAACTTCAAGGACGCGCGCGACCTGCTGACCCTTGACCGAATTGGTCACTTGGACCTTCAGTTTCGCGCCCGGTGGAAGCGTCTCATGTCCCGCCGCCTGCACGGCGCCGATATGCAGAAAAGCGTCGCCGGTGCCATTGCCAAGTTCGACAAAGCCGAAGCCTTTGTCGTTCTTGAACCATTTCACCACGGCGTCGATCGAGGGCTCGTTCGAGGATAT